>JAIPJH010000014.1 GCA_021734245.1 Candidatus Cloacimonadota bacterium
TGATACGAGTGTTTTCAAGTGTGAAATTCTCGATCGAAAATGTCACGTTTACGCCGTTTGTACTACGCTGGTTCAAATTGAATCCCGCTGATCCCCAACTATCTTCGTAGCGGATCGTCTCGGAAAACAACAAGCTCAGGCTGAGTACCAATACGATAAGTGTTAGTGTTTTCTTCATGCTTTTTCTCCTTTTTTTCTTAGATAATTTATTTTAATAAAATAACTTTCTTTACGCTGGTATAATCAGTTCCTTCCTGATTTATATCTACAATTGTAAAATAAATTCCACTGGAAACTGTCTGTCCGTATTCATCTTTACCATTCCATATCACATCATGATAACCGGCTGCCATTTCCTGGTTAACTAAAGTTTTGATCTTCTGTCCCTTAATATTATGGATAGAAATGTTAACTTCAGCATTCCCACTTAAACTGAAACTAATGGTAGTTGTAGGGTTGAAAGGATTTGGATATATCTTATCAAATTTCGTGATAACAGGTATAAGATTTTGTCCGGCGTCAGTATGATCGATCGTAACTTCTGTAATATCTGATTGATATCCACCGGTGAACATTGCACAAACTCCGTAGGTATAATTTCCTGCAGGCATATTAACATCGGTATAAGTAGTCTCTGTAGTTGTATCAATTTCAATATCATTACGAATAATTCTGTATTCTATAAGATCTCGCTGCGGAACATCCCAATTCAATACAATGTCCAAATCAATGCTTTCTGCAGTTAAATTTTCTGGAGCAGGAAGTGTAATTGTAAAGTTCTCAACATTGGAAGGAACAGATTCTCCTTCGTCATAAACTGCTGTAACGTAAACTTCATAAGTTCCAACATCAAAAGCTTCCATTCCATAAGATGTATTCGGTATTTGTACAGTCCCGATCTGAGTACCATCAAGATATAGATGATAACCGATCAAATCGCGTGCATTAGAATTATCATTTTTTACTTGAGTATTTCGTTCAAAAGTATCGTCGTAAGGTGCATCCCAGCTAAATTCAACATCGTTGTAATTTATAACAGTGGCTTGCAGGTTGGAAGGCGGATCGATTCCTAAAAGAGTGAAATCAATATTTTCGGTAGTAACCCCACTTTCCACAACAACATCTTCTGCCACTTCCAAACTATAACCGTCTAAAGATGCTTGTACAGTATAAGTTCCAGGATTCAATGTGAGAAGATAATCTCCATTAGCATCAGGATTAGTGGAAACTCCGCTGGCTACCACGGCTACATCTTCCACGTTTCCATTTCCACCCTGCAAAGTTACGTTTCCGCTGACAAATCCAGGATCGATACCTGAAACTGCAATTGGTGGGAAGACGATATAATCTACCCAGCCGCAATCTTGACCGCTGCTTACATAAACATCTTTTGTATATTCCCATTTGAAGGTATGATTTCCGGCAGAAACAGGATAGGTCTCCAACGTCCAGCCACTGGTTCCACTCCAGGAACCAAGTTGATCGCCATCAACATAAAATCTGAGATAATCATAATTTCCTTCAGAAGAAACTTTTCTGTAAAAACTGATCTCTCCGTCTGCCACAACTTCTGCAGTAAGGATCAAAGATGATGATTGGTTATGATTTATATCTCCCGATTGTGCACTATAACTACCTTCATAAGAATCGGAAGAGATCGTCCAATCTGCATTTCCCCCAAATTCCCAATCGAAAGAATCAAATCCGTTCGATTCAAAATCCTCGATGGAAATACCAACTGTGCATACTATCGGGAAATCGGTAGAATATGATCCAGCATTCGCTGTAATGTTCAAATTGAAGGGTAATATTTCTGGTACTGGTGTAGAAGCATCAACTGTAAAAGTGAAAATTCCACCCTGCTCATCACCGGGATTCAAATCACCATAATATACGTCATCGTTATTCATGATTACATATCCTGATGGTGTAGTTAATAATCCTTCTACTCCAATTGCAGGGGTATCTCCATTATTGCGAATCGTTACCAGAACATCAATCGTTTCACCAGGATCGATGTAACCGTTATTATTACCAATCATTTCATCAAATTCAGTTCCCACAACAGCCAGATAAACACCAGCGATATCAGCAATACCTTCTACAGCATCCAGATCAAATCCCGCATCAGCCACAGTTGAGGCACCATCTCCATCATCGGATATTTTGATGAACTGCGCTTCGATAAGGCCACCATTGGCAATATCAAAATCCATAGTTCCCAGGCCATCACCCAGGCTCAACCAGGGTCCATCTGGAGTTTCACCCACGTAAACCGTGTAACCTTCATCTGTCGTGTCACCCTCAATAACTGTGATATCATCTCCAGGTCCATCCGGAATGGGATATTGCATATCAACTACGATCCAGCCGTTTTTACCAATGGAATAAAATCTTCCGTCCGGAGCTCCAATAACGCCTGGAGTATCACCTTCATCGGCACTGTTATTGCCGGGAATCTGACTGCTGCGTATTTTGTAAACGTATTGACCAGCCAGCGGTTGAAGCTGAAAATCGGTAGTTGTAGAATTATTTGAAGTTACCGTAACACCATTAATTGTCTGCGTTTCATAACCATTTGCTACCACTGTTATGTTATAAGTTCCCGGTAAAACATATTTGTGATAATCGCCCACGGCAGGATCGGTGTAACAAGGAAAATAATCATTTATAAAAACATTTGCCGTAACAGGATCACCAGTATTGGCATCTGTAACAACGCCTTCCAAACCATAACCGGCATATTCAACCATTGCCAGCATGGAAGGTTTGTTGCGATTGTAATAAAGCATAAGCTGCGAAGTAGGAGGTTGTTTATCATAAGAAATTTCCATACTCCAGCTTATCGAACCCATCGCTCCGTAATTTGTATCTTTTGTACTGCCATTGATGGCATACATTCCTGTATTTCCCTGATAATATGGTAAATTGGCATATCCGGAAACAGAAGAATAATGACCTGCTAATTGCATTATATGAGCGTAATCGGGACACTGACTGGAACGATAACTCCAGGGGCAGGAAATAGATTCAGTTCCGCTGTGGTAAGTAGTGTGAACAACAAACTGACGACTGAAAGTAGCATCTCGAAGGTATTTGGATTCGATCTGAGAGAAAGGCCCTGAACTTCCGCCCCAGGCATCCCACATATAACCGGCATCACGATTGAGATCGACACCGTTGTTGTTATAACGACTCATCGCAGCTCTACCATCGGGATTCACCATGTAATAAAGCCAGATCTCACGATTATCGACCAAATCCGTAATTGCGGGGTCGGTTCCATAATCCAAACAGATATCTCTGGCAAATCTGATAATATTTTCCGGTCCGCCAATCTCATCACCATGAATTCCACCATCAAACATCACTTCGGCTTCATTCTCATCAATAGTAACGTTATCGGTTATTTTTAAAGCTCCCAATTCCTTGCCACCCATGGAAGTACCGAAAACAACTTTCTGACAAATATTGGGGAAAGCAGCTGCCAGACTGTCTGCCAAGGCAATCACTTCATTCCAGGTATGATATGCTTCTCTGGTATTATCCTGACTTTGCCAGAAATTTACGGCAAACTCACGCATGTCTTCTTTTTCAATCTTATATTCCAAACCAAGATTCTGCAACGTTTGCAATTCGGTTGGAACTACGTAAAGAATAGCTTCTCCATTGGGGTAAATATCTCCATCCAATTTCAAATTATAAATCTGCTCCAGTTGAGATTGTGAATTGTAGAACACTCTAACTTCCATTTCAGCTTCGCGCCAGGCAAAAAGTGAACTGGCAAAAATAAAAATTAATAATCCAAATAAAATTTTTCTCATTTATAAACTCCTTTCTACTATTATCTTTCTTTAGCTTTATTCAGCATGCAATATTTATTCCGAGATTTATATAAATTATAGTACATAGAATGAAGTTCGGGAACGAAAAGTATAATTGCAAGTATCTGTTTTTTTGATAAATTACAAAAAAATTAATCATCAATTAATTCTTCGATTTCCATTTCATTTTTGTTCTCAGCATTTTTCCATCCTTGTTTCAGGTGGAATTCTTGATTTTTGATTTGAAGAAATTCATCAAATGTTTTATTTAGTTAGCCTGGAATAGATTCCCTCATTGACAGCAAAAAGTGTTCAGCAAATTTTGCCGCTAAAATTAATAATAAGGATGCTATGAAATACATAATAACTGGAAAAGGATACATATCTGAACTTACTAAACAGATAGAAGAAGATGTAATATCGATTACAGAAGAAGAGCTCAAGCAATCAGCAATAACGATTAACAAAAACGATAAAGTTTATGCTCCGACTGAAAGCTCGTTGGATATTATCATAAAAAAATCTGAGGATGAGAACTTTGTACATGCTGTTGAAAAATTAAAAGACAAATATCAATTCAGGAAACTGATGAGTGAAATTTATCCTGACTTTTTTTATGAGAAGTGTAAATTGGATGAATTAGAAAAAACTGAATTAGAAGAAAATAAAAAGTATGTTATCAAGCCGGTTAAAGGTTTCTTTAGTACGGCTGTAAAACAGATAAATGGTGGTGATAACTTAAAATTAATTGCAGAAGAAATATATACTGAATTGAATGAAAACACGAAATATTTTTCCGAAAGCATCCTATCTAAAAACGAACTGATAATTGAACAATTCATTGAAGGTGACGAGTATGCTGTTGATATGTATTTCAATGACAAAAAAGAGCCTGTAATTATAAATATTTATCATCATCCATTCCCTGAACAAAACGAATATTTTAATGTTCTCTATTATACCAATCACCAGATATTTGATAAACTATATGATCGTATTAACACAATATTCATTGAATTAAATAAGCATTTGAAAATTGCTGATTTTCCGATTCATGCTGAGTTCAAACTGGAGAATGATAAACTTATTCCAATTGAAATGAATCCATTGAGATACGGAGGTTTCGGGTTGGCAGATCTAACTTATCATGCTTTCGGTTTCAATCCATTTAATGCCTTTTTCCAGAATTTTAAGCCTGACTGGAATAAAATTTGGAATAAGTATAAAAAAAATCATTTTGGTTGGGTTCTGGGATACAATGGCAAAGACATTAACACAAAAACTCACACACCCGATGATGATGCTTATCTAAAATATTTGAAAGAAACACTTCATTACGTAGAAATTGATCATCGGAAAAATCCAGTTTTCTCTTTAGCTTATATCAAAGATGATTGTGAGATTTCTTTGAAAAGATTATTAAAAACCGAATTTAATGATTTCTTTGTACCGAATGATAAATAAGGCAATAAAAGCAAAACCTGCCAGGGATTTGAAACCTGGCAGGTTTTATTAATTTATTATCAACCATTCAGAAGGTCTTCGACCATTCGGAAGGTTTACTATTTATTCACAATCTACACAATCTTCATATCTGGCGTGAGATTTGAAGCGTGTCATTCCCAGCTTTCCAAACAGCGAGTCTACCAGCGAATAAAGCACCGGGATCACAAATAAGGTGAGAACCGTAGCAAATGCCAAGCCAAAAGCGATACTTACAGCCATTGGTTTATAATCGGAAGTAGTGCTGGAAGTTGATAGAATTATCGGCATGAAACCGGCAATGGTTGTTACTGTTGTCATGATGATCGGGCGCAGTCGGATAGAACCGGCATTGATCAAAGAATTCCAGCGGTCCACACCTTCCGCTCGCTGACGATTCACAAAATCTACCAGAACCAGAGCATCGTTAACCACTACGCCAGCCAAAGCAACAACGGAGATCATGGTCATCATACTGAATGGTAAACCGGTAACGACCAGTCCGAAGATCACTCCGATAAGAGCAAATGGAATCGTGAACATTACGATAAGAGGTTGAACAGTAGATTTGAATTGAGTTGCTAAAATAGTGAATACCAACAAGATCGCTACTATAAATGCAAAATTAAGTGAACTGCTGGTTCTGCTCTGTTGTTCGGCTTGTCCGCCAAATTCTACCTGATAACCTGGAAATCTGGTACTGAAGTCTTTCAATACTCCCTCAAGATTAAGTCGTTTATTACCGCGCATGATGTTCGTCACGTTATCAGGAGTCTGCATCTTTTTCACACCATTTTCTTCATAACTTGTTACAGAGCCCGATATAGTGATGATCCTTTTTCTATCACGATGTTGAATTTGTGAGTAACCAGTTGTTATCTCCATATCTGCTAATTCTTTAAGTGCAATAACGTCTCCATTCATTGTACGGATCGGTAGATTTTCCAGATCTTCCAACTTATCTATCTGCTCTTCCTTAACTCTTAGAACGATATCGTATTCATCCATACCTGTTCCGCGGTATTTGGAAATGTAACCTCCGAAAGAGGCATAACCAACCAAACTGGAGATCGATTGTACATTGAGTCCATAAAGAGCCATTTTATCGTGTTTGGGATTTATACGAATTTCTTTCTTACCTTCGGAAAAACTAGTTTCAAGATCAGCAGTTCCGGGAATTTTTTCCAACTCCGAAATGATGTAAGCACCAATTTCTTCCAGTCGTGTCATATCTTCACCTTTTACTCTGATCTCAATATCAGCTCCAGCTGGTGGTCCACCCCGTCCACCTTCTTTAAATGTGTATGTATATAATTCTGGCAAACTATCTACATACTTCCTTATGCGGTTCTTGATCTGATTATGAGAAAATTTTATATCGTCCAGTTCTACCAGGTCAATTTTTATTTCAGCATTCTTCGTGTCATATTGGTCATTGAAGTTTTCTCTGTATTTACCGATAGTTGTAACAACAGCATCTACATCTTCTTTCTCAGGCATATCAAGAATAAAGTTTTCGATCTTAGTAACAACTTCATCAGTTTTGTCTAAACTGGTTCCGGGTGGAGTTTCCAAATTTATTACCAATGTTTGGGGTAACCTGCTTGAAAAAAACTGGAATTTAACAAGTCCCAATCTAACTGCTAATCCTGCTAAAGCCATAGCCGTGAACAAGATAAGAATAGTTCTACCGCGATATTTAAGTGCTTTTTTTACATTTCTCTGATATTTTTTTACTAACCACTCATAAAATTTTCCGGTTTTGTTTTTTTTCTTATGAAATTTCTTACCTCCCAGATCTACTACGTGAGAAGGAAGAATGATTAAACTTTCGAATAATGAACCAAATAACGCAAGAGAAACAACTATTGGAAAATACCTGAAAAACTTACCAATGGTTCCTTCCAAAAGCATAAGGGGGAAAAAAGCGGCAATCGTGGTTGCTACAGCTGCAACTACCGGCCACGAAATTTCTTTCGTACCTTTAATTGCTGCTTCTTTGGTGCTCAATCCCATTTCTCGATAACGATGAATATTTTCCAGTACGATGATGGCATCGTCAACTATCATTCCCAAAACTAGAATTAAGCCAAACAGGGTTAAATTATTTAAAGTTACATCCAACTGGTTCATCAGGATGAATGCCAGCAGGAAACTGAACGGAATTCCCCAGGCTGCAAACAAGGCATTCTTCCAACCTATAAAAAACCACAGAACTATGAAAACAAGAATAATTCCCATAATTGCGTTGTTACCAAGAGTATTCACACTGTTTCGCACCCTGATCGATCCATCGTTGCGAACTTCCACATTTAAGCCATCCACTCTTTTTTCAAATTCTTTTGCTTCTTCCCGAATGTCTTTCATCACGCTTATAATATTGCCATCAGCTTTTTTGTAAACTTCCACTGTAACAGCTTTTTCTGTATTCAATTTACTGATGGTCTGAGCTTCTTCCAAAGTATCTCGAACGGTTGCCACATCACCGATTCGCACAACTCCGCCACCTCTATCGGCGGTTACTACAAGCTCGCTTATCTGATCAATATTATCGAATTCTCCCATGGTGCGAATAAGAAAATCGGCATAACCAACTTTGATCGAACCACCTGGAGCATTCAGGTTTCGCATGCGAACAGCAGTAGAAAGATCATTCAGAGTTAGTCCGTACTGGGAAAGTTTTTGAATATTAGTATCGATCCAGATCTGGCGATCTCTGGTTCCGGCAATTTCCACTTTGGAAACATAATCCACATCCAGAACTTCTTCTTTGAAATCATCTGCCAGTTCACGCAGTGCATTATCGGAAAGATCGCCGCCCAAAGCTACCGTACACATTTCATTTACTTCTCGCATTTTGAGCTGGAGCAGATAAGGATCGTCGGCATCAGCCGGCAGGTCGTTCAGTTTATCCATTTCGGTGTTCAAGTTATCCCATGCATCATCGATATCGGCATTTGCATCCATCTGGATATAGACGATTGCTCTTCCTTCGGATGCTGTGGAAGTAATATAATCAACATCCTGCAAGTCAGAAATTTCATCTTCGATTTTTTTTACGACCAGTTCTTCCATTTCAGCTGGAGATACACCACGATAGCTTACCATAATATAAAAAGCACCGAAGTCTACAGCTGGAGCTTCCTCTTTCGGCATATTTATCAAAGTCATTACACCTAAAATGAACACGATGATCATGATCATATTGATAAGAACGCCATTTTCTACTGAGAATTTTGCTAAAGACATACTGCCTCCTGTTTTTGCCGAGAAGGCATGAAGTAACGTAAGTCGTTATTGAATATTGCATATTGCAGTAACCAATGAAAAGGTTTAATAGATAGAATACCTCTAAGAGAAACCGTTTTCAAGGTTCTATCTGTGTTGATCCGTGTTAATCTGTGAGCTAAATTCATATTATACTCCCTTAATTACTGAAACCACTGCGAACTTCTACCAGAGCATTTTCCGTTAAGCTGTCTATGCCGTCTATCACCAGCTTGTCTCCCACTTCTAATCCGGAAGTTATAATTACATTATTACTAACCTTCTCTCCAATTTCTACGATTTTGTGTTCAGCTCTGTTATCAGCATTGATCACATAAACAAATTGCTGATCATATTTTTCTCTCAAATTCTCAATAGAGGTATAAAGAACGTTTTCGAATGTGCTGGAAAAAATTCTGCCTTCCACAACCATTCCCGGGAACAGCTTTTTATCAGTGTTGGAAAGCAGGACCTCTATCGGATAATTATTGCCCTCAGTTTTAGGACGAATTCCTACGCCAGTTACTTTCCCATTATATTTATTTCCACTATACAAAATAGTTACAGTATCTCCTTTTTTTACATAAGGAATATCAGCTTCACTGATTCCTGTTTTAAGTATTAACTGTTTGGAATTAACAATGCCGGCGATCTGCATTCCCATGCTCACCATTTCACCGATTTCCAGGTTTAGTTCAGCAATATAACCGGAAACAGGCGAAGTAAATTCAGAATTTTCAAGACTTTTTCGAGCCATTTCCACTGAAGCCTTTAGCCCGTTATAATTTGCCTGGGCACTTTTGAGACTGCTTTTCGACTGTAGAAATTCACTTTCGGAAATCATCTCTTTATCATATAAATTTTTCGAAACATTGAAATTTATCGTTGCCGATTCCAGAGAAGCTTCAGCAGACAGGAGTTGAGCTTCAGCCTGCTTCAATTGGTTTTTAACATCACTATTGTCCAATCTTCCGATCGCATCACCTTTGTTCACCCAGTCTCCCAGATTCTTGAAGATCTCTATTACTTTACCATTTGATTCACTCAGCAGGTTGACGTCTGTAAAACCTTCCAGTTTTCCTGTAATACGGATGTATTTATCAAGATCACGCGGCTGCATATCCTGTACCATCACAATAATTGCATTTTCTTTTACTTCTCTATTGAATTGTCCGTTACCGGCAGGTTTTCCGCAGGAAGCCAGAAATAACACAATCAAACTGAAAGCTATTATCCATTTAATTCTAATCATTTTATTCTCCTTAAATATTTTCTATAAATTTATTTAAAACTTCTTCGTTATCAGTTCCCATCTGCTGAAGAAGAGTGGCTTTGGCAGTAAGATAATCATAAAAACTCTGTGCAGCTTGATTTTGAGCTGAGTTGTACATGATCTCTGCAGAGAGCAATTCATTTGCCGAGATCTGTCCATTGGAAAATCTTTCTTTCATCTGCTCGTAGGTCTGCCGTGAATATTCCAGAGAAATATCTGTTGAGTGCAATGTCTTAGCAGAAGCAACCAGATTCAGAACAGAACTTTTGATTGCCAGTTCCATACTATTCTCCAAAGATTTCAGTTCGAAGATTGATTGCTTCAATTGATAGCGGGAAGTAGCTACGTCCAGTCCATTATCCACAAGTGGAAAAATAGGAACTGAAAAATTCAGACTGAGTTGACCGCTGTTTTCATTCAGATCATTTTCAAAATCATATTTATCCCAACGTTTTAAATATTGCAGGTTCAAAGAGGGCAGAAAATTCCCGCCAGAAACCCACATTGATTTTCGATTCGTATTCACTCCGATGCGGGCGATATTCAAAGTTGGATTGCTTTCCAAGCCTTTTTGCAAAATTTTCTGAACCAGATTTTCCAAATCATTCATATCCTGATCTTTCAAGATCTCCAATTCAGACTCGTAATCTGTTTTGGCTACTTCCTCGATCTCATCGACATCATCCATTTGCAGAAAATTCATCAGATCTAACAAACTGTTTTCATAAAGCATCTGCATCTGCAGAAGATTAACTTCTTTAGTTGCCTGTTCTGCCTGCAGCTGCAATAATTCAGATTTAGAAATACTGCCGGCTTCATATTTTGCCTGTGCAATTTTTACATTCGTTTGGGAATTCTGTAAATTCAATTTAGCAATTTTTAATAGATCTCTGTTTTTAAGAACTGCAAAATATTTAGTTTTAACGTCTACTATTGTTTGCAGATATGAATTTTGGAAGGATTGCTGAGACATTTTGTGTGCATCTTTGCTGATGCTGGCTCCCAACCAGACCTTTCCACCATTAAAAATAGGTTGATTTACAATTAAACTATAATTTATGGAAGCATCATAATCTGATCCAAAGTTATTTTGTGTTTCATCAAAATAAGTGTAACTACCGCTAATTGTAGCAGATGGTGCAATCGACAAATAACTGCTCCACAAATTTGTTTTGCTGGCCTTTTTTGACTGCTCTGCTGCCAGAAGCTCCGGACTGTTCTGCAATGCTATCTGCTTTGCTTCTTCCAAACTGAGAGCCGACAAAGATACAAATGATACCAGCAGAATTATATTTAAAATTATTTTCATTCTTCCTCCGCAAAGTCGTTTTGATTTTCCGGCTTCAAAGCCGCTTTTCTCATTTCTGAAATTGTATTTATCTCCATTTCAAATATTTTTTTCATTTTGTTCATCATTATCTTCGCATAAAATGGAAGATTATCCATGTTTTTTTTGGAAAGGTTTTTGTGATGTTTCTTTTTCATCATTTGCACATGCTCGTTCAAGCATTTTTCATGATTATCTAAAGCTCTGATGAATTCATCTCGCGAAATATTCTTACGAATAAATCGTACTGCATTCCAGAAATCCATCGGAGAATTCCGCACATCTTCCTGGAACAAATAGTATCTTAAGATTTCCATAAATTTTTTCTTTCCAGAAGCAGTTATTGTAAAAACTTTTTTGGGAGGATTGTTATCTTCCTGTTTCTTCTTTCCCACGATGAAACCATGTTTTTCCAGACGTTGTAAAGCTTTATAAACCGATGCTGTTTTGACGCGAGTCCACAAAGTCAGTCCCCTCTTTTCGAAGAAGCTGACTATCTTATAACCATGCATCGGCTGGTGCTTTAGCAAACCCAGCACGACTAAATCTACTCTCGACATTTCACCTCCAATTATTACTATTCTAACTTTAAAGACATTAAAAGCAAATTTATCCTGCTTAATTTTCCAGTAATTTCAATTCAACTATTCCACTTTCCAATAGAGACACAAATTACAATTTGATAATATTGTCAAATATATTATTCGAAAGTAGAATATTCTGACGCAAAAAAAGCCTTCATGATCGAAGGCTTATATTTTGTAAAAAAAATATCTGTTATTATTAGTTTAATCTTACAACGTTTATTGCCTGATCACCTTTATCAGTTGCAGCAATATCGAATTCCACCGCTTCACCGTCTCTTAAAAATTTACGCTCATTTTCCACAGTATAAATTGCCTTCCAATGAACAAAATACTCTTTACCTTTCTCGTCTAAAACAAAGCCATAACCTTTGGCATCATTGAACCATTTTACTGTTCCTCTCATTTTTTTACCTCTCAAAATTTACCAGCAAAATATGTTTATCATATAAGCTGAATTACAGAAATTTTGTTGTTGAAAAAAACTTGCAAGCTTTTTATCTAATTATTTTGTTCAGAACTGAACGCACTTGTACATTTGTGTACGCAATTTCCTTAAAAGTAATAATTAACGATCTCCACATTTAGAAATTTTCACAAAAGATTTGTGATAATGATAAACAAAGCTTCTGCGTTATCGAGCAAACTGCTGAATTGAACTTACAAAAAACAAGATAAAAAAATTCTTTTCTGAATTTTAAGTGAATCCATATAATTGAAAAATAGTAAATTACCAAATTCAGACTATGATAAATATTTATTTGGCAGAGAAATTGCTTGGTTACTCAGCAAATAAAAAGTGTTAGGAGCAAGTTTTGAAAAAAGGAATTTTATTAACAATTTTACTCACACTTATTTCCCTCACATCTGCAGAATGGGTGCAGATATCAAATAGTTCAGATTTATTTTCAGCTTCTTCGGATGGAATGTCCACAATAATCAGTTTCAATTTGGATGGATTTGAAATGCAGAATATTACAGAACGAGGAGAAGAATTTCAGAAGATATCTTATCAGAATGAAGGTCATTTCTTAGCAGTTGGGATGCCATCCCTCCCACGCTTCAGTCGTTTAGTAGCCATTCCAGATTATGGAAATGTTCGATTACAAGTAAACATATTAGGAGAGCAGAGATATCAAAATGTAAAAGTTCTTCCGGCTCAGGAATTACAAAGTGAGAGCCAGCAGAACAGAAATGAATTTATTATCAACGATGATTTTTACAGAAGCTCAGAAGTATTTCCTACCCAGATCGCTGAAGTTGGCCAACCTGCGATTTTAAGAGATTTACGAGTTGTAAATGTTACAATAAATCCTTTCCAATATAATGCAGCAACAAATGAACTTGTTGTTTACAGTCAAGTAGAAGTAGAATTGATTCCGCAAAACGGTGCTGGCGAAAATATAAAAACAACAAACAGAAAATTATCGAGATTCTTTGAACCGCTTTACCAGTCTACAATATTAAATTATGATGATTTTTCTCTGCGGGAAGATGACTATCAAGATCCCTGTTATCTGTTTATCTATGCGGCAGGAAATGATGTTCTCGATAACCTGGAGTATATTTCTGACTGGAAACGGCAGAAAGGATTTGAAGTTCATGCAGTTAGTACTACAGAAACAGGCTCGGACTTGCAAGATGTGAAAGATTACATACAAAATGCCTATGACACTTGGCCAAATCCTCCTGAGTTTGTGTGTCTGGTTGGTGATGCCGGCCCTGGTGTGAATTATAACGTGCCAACTGCTCATTTGGATGGCGGCTATTATACTGGCGAGGGTGATCAATATTATAGTTTGCTGGAAGGGGATGATATTCTGGCAGATGTTCATCTGGGTAGATTATCGTTCAATAGTATTTCGGAATTACAGACTATCGCATCCAAAATTCTACATTACGAAAAAGAACCTTTTATCACAAATGTTGATTGGTATAATAAAACTCTGGTAGTAGGAGATCCAACTTTTTCGGGTACTTCATGTATCGACACCAAAATGAATGTTCGAGACATGGTCGCCTTGAACGCTCCTGATATGAATATCACAGAAGTTTATAACAATTCTCAAGGCAGCTGGCAAATGCAGATGAGCAGCAATATAAATAGTGGAGTCAGTTATTTTAATTATCGCGGTTTTGCCAATATGAGTGGATTTAACGTGAATCACATTTATGGACTCAATAATGGTTGGATGCTGCCTGCAGCTGTTTTTATCACTTGTATCACAGGTGATTTTGAAGGAACTATCGATTGTAGAAGCGAAGCTTTTTTGAAAGCAGGAACACCTTCCCAGCCGCAGGGAGCTATCGGTGCTATTGCCACTGCAACAGGAAATACTCACACTTGCTTCAATAACTGCGTAGATGCAGGAATTTATTATGGAATTTTTCAAGATAAAATATATAATCTTGGTGGTGCACTTAATAGAGGAAAACTGGCACTTTATATGAATTATCCTGGTAATCCTGGAAATCATGTAAACCAATTTTCATATTGGAATAACCTGATGGGAGATCCTGGTTGTGAGTTATGGACAGATGTTCCTCAGGATTTAAATGTAATTTATAATACAAACATTCCCCAAGGCAGCAATTTCATTCCTGTGCAAGTTACAGATTCATCTGGCAATCCTGTAGAGAATGCCTGGATCAGTATTTTGCAGGGAGATGACACGATCAGAGAAATAGCTTTTACCGATGCCAGCGGAAGCGCGGTTTTACCACTTCCCGATAATGCATCAGGAGAAGTAGACCTGACAGTGACAAAACATAATTTCATTCCACATTTAGGAAGTTTCGATATTCAGCAGGCAACCAGTTTTGTAGCTGTGGAATCTGTTCAGATAGACGATGACAACAGTGGAAATTCCAGTGGAAATGGAGATGGTGTAATCAATCCCGGAGAAACTATTGAACTGATCGTAACATTAAAAAATAACGGTACTCAAACTGCCAATAATGTAACCGCTGTCATCAGCACAGAGAATGATTTTATCACAATATCAGATGATTCGGAAACATTTGGAAATATCGCGGTGGGAGCTACTGCAAATTCGCTTGATGATTTTGATTTCAGCCTCGATGCTGATGTTCTGAACAGCGCTGAAATTGAATTGGAAATCATAATTATGCAAAGTGGCGATCCTTTCTGGATTGATACGATCTTTCTGCCAATCAGTGCAGCGGAAATCACCTTCCAGGATTTCACTATTGACGATGGTTCGAATGGAATTTTGGACCCTGGTGAAACTAGCCAAATGGAAATAACACTGGAAAACATCGGTTCAATCGATGCCGCCGACATCTGGGCTGAACTTGTCAGCACAGATAATATGATCGTGGTCAATGACAATTCAGGTTCTTTTGGAAATATTATAGCAGGCAGTTCAAGCACCAATAATGTAGATAATTTTGATTTAACTGCTCTCCCACCAACCGTACCAGGTTCTGTTTACACATTGCAATTAAATGTTTACAATGCAGATGGTTATCAGGATTGTCTGGAATTTGAAATTGAAATTGGAGAACCGAATATAGCCGATCCGACTGGACCAGATGCTGGTGGATATTACTGCTATGATGATGGAGATACCGATTATATGGAATGTCCGACTTATGACTGGATCGAGATCGATCCAAATTATGGCGGTAGTGGTACAATCATTAATTTCCTTGATCTGGGAAATTCCGGCCAGGTGGAGGAAGTTGACCTTCCATTTGATCTTTCATTTTACAATCAAGTTTATAATTCGATATCAATTTGTACAAACGGCTGGGCAGCACCTGGATCTTGTGATCTCACGTCATTTATGAACTGGACAATTCCCGGTCCACTCGGTCCATCACCGATTATAGCTCCATTCTGGGATGATCTGCTTGTGATCAATGGAGACGTAATCTATCAGTATTTTGATTCCATGCATATTTTCGTCATTGAATGGTCACGCGTGCTCAATGAATACAACAGCGATGAAGAAACATTTCAGATGATTATTTATGACCAGAATTATTATCCCACTTCCAACAGCAATAATATGATAAAATTTCAATACATGACTGTTAATAATGTAGATCAGGGTTCTTACGGAACTCCGCTGGTCGGACATGGTCAATATGCTACCGTAGGAATTGAAGATCATACCAGCACAATCGGTTTGGAATACACATTCAACAATACATATCCCAGTACAGCAAAAGAACTGGAAGATGAAATGGCAATTTTGTTCGCTGGAGAACCGATGGATTATGTGGAGCCTTTTTTAGTGTTGGGAGAGATCTCATTCAATGATGCAAACGGCAACGGAATACTGGAATATGGTGAAACTGCAGATATTCAAATTAACTTAAACAATCTGGGTCAAAATGTTGCTGACAACGTTTCGGCAGTGCTTACCAGTAACGATCAATTTGTAACAATTTATAATGATAACTCAAATTATGGAAATATCAGCGGGTATGGAACTGCTGTAAATCAAACCGATTTCTCAATCGAGATCTCTGAACTCTGCCCAAATGCGCATTACATTCCATTTGAATTGAACGTTTCCAGCAGCAATGATAATTGGACTCTATTCTTTTCATTAACGGCTTACGCTCCTGATATCCAGATAGCAGACAATATCATTTTGGATGGAAATAATCATATTTTAGATCCCGGTGAAACTGGTCAATTGCAGCTCACATTAGAAAATCAAGGTTTGTCTCCTGTAGAAAATGTTACTTTGCTCTGTTCAACAAATGACCCTTATTTCAATATTATTTCGGGTTCAATTACAATTGGCAATATGAATGCAGGTGAAATTCTGGATGTTTTTGTAGATATTTCTTTATCAAATGGTGCACCGATCCAACATGAAGGAACTATAGATTTAGATTTTTCCAGCAGTTCAAGCTATTCAGTTCAGCACGATTTATTGCTCTACGTATCTCAAGCTCTAGTCTCTGTTACAGAAGAATTCGCTATCTTTCCACCTATAGGTTGGGAAATTCAAACCGATCAAACAAACTCAGGAGGTTGGAGTTATTCCAATAGCAATGTAGCTGGTGGTGATTTTCCAGAAATTGCTGCTATCTGTATGCCAAACGAATTTTATGACGACTATCTGATAACACCGGTCATAAACACTCTGGGTTCTACAGAATTGGAACTTTCATTCCGTCATACACTGCTTGTTAATCTACGCAATTATACTGTCAGTATCGTCACAACAAGTGATGGTGAAAATTGGAATGAGTTCTGGAGCCAACCGGGTTCTACAATTCCACCTCAAATGGAAAATCTGATAGTAGATTCACCTGATGTTGGATCTGCCACTTTCCAACTTGCTTTCAGAGTTCTGGGCACAACAAATTATACTGTAGATGGCTGGATCATTGATGATTTTTCTTTATCTTCAATAGATTTAGAACCTCATGGCTTTATTATGGGAAATGTAACCTTGAATGGTGGGACTGGAAATATTCTGACTGTGGAAGTTTGGGCTGGAGATATTACCAAACATCCAGATGCCAACGGCGATTATCTTCTACCCGTTCCTGAAGGAACTTATGATGTGACAGCATTTTTACCTGGTTATGTTTCATCAACTGCTTCTGGCATAAACGTGCAGAATTGGCAAACAACCAATATTGATTTTGTTTTGGATGAAATAAATCCCAACAATGCTCCTCAAAACCTTACTGCCGAAACAGTTTCCAATGATGTATATCTCTCCTGGGAAATGCCGGGAACAGAAAATATTCGCTCTACTAAAAGATCAAAGAATCAAGCTACCGAAAATCGTGAATTTGATAATTATCGAATTTACCGAAACGGTGTTATGATAGAGGAAACTGGACCGATTACAAATACCGAGTTTATCGATGTGGGATTGAATCATGGGAATTACACATATTACGTTACCGCTTATTATGTAGAAGGAGAATCAGCTCCCTCTAACGAAGTAGAAGTTGATGTTGTTTTATCTCCGCCTTCTAATGTTACATATCAAATTACAGCTCCAATGATGGTTTTATTTCAATGGGATCCTCCCGAAGACACAAGTAGAAGCTTCAGTCATTATAGAGTTTATAAGGATTCGGAACTTGTTGCAGATAATTTGCTGCAGACATTTTATTTTGACAACTATGTTACTCCAGGACTCCACGTATACGGAATTTCAGCTGTTTATGACAATTATGAATCGGCTTGTGTTATACTGCAGGTCAATATGACAGAAGCAGGAAATCAATTGATTCCAGCAAAAACAGAATTGGTTGGAAATAGTCCAAATCCTTTCAATCCAGCAACCGACATTGAGTTTACATTAAACAAAGAAACTCTTACTTCAATTGACATTTATAATTTGAAAGGTGAGAAGGTAAAGACACTTCTTCATGAAATACTGCCAGCAGCAAATCATTCCATTACCTGGAATGGAAAAGACGATAACAGCAAAACAGTATCTTCAGGAATTTATTTTTACAACATGAAAGCGGGAGAATATTCTGCAACTAAGAAAATGATAATGCTGAGATAAAAGTCGAGTTTAATAATCTAAAAAAGTCCCGTAATTTTTGCGGGACTTTTTTTGGATATTGACAAATTAACTTTTTTATGCAAAGCTGAAATCAAAAGAGATATAGGAAAGATCATGTTACAATTTATAAAAGATATTGCGCGTGAAGCCGGTGATATTATTTACAAAGCTTTTTACAAACCGGAAACCAATATAATCCACAAAGGCGAGATCGATCTTGTTACAGAAATTGACTTGAAATGTGAGTATTATCTGATTGGTAAAATTCGAGAGAATTATCCAGATGATTGCATCATCACCGAAGAACAGGAAACTATCAATCCAGATTCAAACCGCAAGTGGATCATCGATCCACTGGATGGAACTACTAACTTTTCGCATCGTTTTCCCTTTTGTGCTGTTTCGATTGGTCTTGAGATCGATGGAGAAATGCGATACGGAGTTGTAAATGCACCAATTATTAAAGAACTTTTCTGGGCCGAAAAAGGCAAAGGTGCATTTCTCAATTTCATGCAAATCCATGTTTCCAAAACTGACCAAATCTCCAACTGCCTTGTTGCGACTGGCTTTCCTTACGATCGTTGGCAAAATGCAGATTTCTATATAAAAGAATTCCTGGCTTTTACCAAAAGTACGCAAGGAGTTCGTCGTGCCGGCGCTGCAGCAATTGATCTTTGTTACGTTGCCTGCGGCAAGCTGGATGGTTTTTTTGAGCGAAAACTGAAACCGTGGGATATGGCAGCCGGCAGTTTGATCATAACAGAAGCTGGCGGGAAAATCACTCAGTTCAACGGATCAAAATGGCATCATTCCGAGCAAACAATATTAGCTTCCAACGGAATTATTCATGATGAGATGGTGGAGATATTGGGGAAGGCGCATATATAAAAAACTCCCAGAAAATTTTAAATCTGGAAGTTTTTTTTATAACTTCTGATTTTATAGCAAGTTCAATAAACAAAATTCTTAAATTTGAGTATCCCCGAGGTAAAGTATCGAGGAACTATTTCATCAAAATCATCTTCTTTGTTTGGGTAAATTTACCTGCTTTGATCTTATAAAAATAAACTCCGCTGGAAACTGAGTTTCCTGAATCATCCTTACCATTCCAAACTACAGAATAGCTTTTGTTTCCCGCTTGTGTCATCCTTAGCGAAATCGAAGGACGGGGATCAAATGATTCAAAACTGCTGTATCCTTCGACTCCGCTCAGGATGACAGGAATTGTTTTCACTTTTTGACCTTTAAGATTATAAATTTCTATTTGTGATGATTCGGGCAAATTCGTGGTTTCAAATGAAATTGTTGTACTGGGATTGAAAGGATTCGGGTAATTTTGAAAAAGTTTCATGGGAGATTCCAGCAAAGTTTCCTGTGAACTAACTGCTGGTAATTGGATTTCATCAACCGTTCCTGAATAAAAATTTGAAACATACAAAATATTTTCAGCATTATTAACTTCTAATCCACTTGGTGCATCAGTTCCACTATGCACTATTTCTGGATCACCATTGAATTCATTATTGAACTTGTAAATAGAACTATCAGCCATACAACTCACATAAATATTACCTGCTGCATCAGTAGCCATTGCATCCAGATGATCTAAACCAGCATCGTAGGCTATAGAAGCATCTCCATCAGGAAGACTGACTTCATAAATTGGACAATTTGTTTGGAATGAGCAGATTAGAAGTCGATTATATTCTGCATCGTAAACCATTCCCTGATCATAAGATCCAATGCCGCCAAAGGCGAATAATTCGGAAGTCTGATCATTGATATTAATTTTGTAAACTTTGTTATTGTGAGTAACAACGTACAGAAAACCATCATCTGCCATAGCAATTCCATCGGCATCCACTGCTCCTTGCAGATAAATATCCCAAAGTTCGGTTGAAGTGTATATATCGATCGCTTTAACATGGCTTCCATAAGTTACGTAAAGAACATTATCCACCAAAAGATTATTCGCACAATGTGAAAGACCAGTCCAAAATTCACTCTGGCTACCCTGATTATTTACAAATACTACGTTGGCACCTTGCCAGCAGGAAACAAAATAACCATCCAGTATTTCACAATAGGAAATTCCTTCCGGCATATCCATTTGCGCATTCAATACAAAAACTGATAACATTGCTAATAAAACACTAATTTTTCTCATTTTTCTTCCTCCATAATTTATCGAGGATCGAAGAATCAACATATCATGGGACGTGAGTTTGATCCATCAATCCGTTTTGATCGCCTTTATAAACAATTCTAAAAAGTCGAAGTAAAACTCCTTTTTTTCATAACCCAGAACTACCTCGTTCAGCATAGATCGCAAACTTATGCTAAGTTGAACAATATTTCGCTGAAGATCAAAATCTGTTCTAATTGAGCCGTTATTTCTGCCATAATTATAGGCATTTATTAGAAGTTTTTGAATCTCTTTACGGGCTTTATTTATCTGCGCTTGGAAACTTTCATCATGTGCTTGCGGCTGCACTCCCTTTTGATCTATATGAACAATCAATTTGAAATGTTCTGGATTTGCTATCGTATATTCATAATTTGCCATTCCAAAAGCTCGAATACGTGGAATTCCATCTTCAGCCAATTTCATCTTTCCGACCAGATAATTCCAGCGCTGAATGGAAATGTTCAAGAAAACTTGACGATAGAGATCATCTTTATCCTTAAAATAGGAATATAAAGTTTTGCGTGTAAATTCAGATTCTCTGGCAATTTCTTCCATTTTCACGTTTTCGAATCCTTTATTGGCAAAAAGTTTTTCGGCTGCCAGCATCATTTCCCTCTTTCTTCTTTCCTTCTCCCGCTTGATCCGAGACATCCATCCTCCAAATGTAACCTTGTGTGTGTTTTCTACACACAGTGTGTATCTTTTTAAATTGAACTTCCTGTGTCAAATATTTTTTCTTTGACAGAATAAACTACAGCATTAAAAAAGAAACATAAATTATTGAATTGGAGTATATTGTGAAAACGGTTAAGTTTGGAAAAAGAAATATAACACCTTCCAAAATAGTATGCGTTGGAAGAAACTACGTAGAGCATATCAAAGAATTGAGCAATGAAATCCCTGAAAACATGGTGCTTTTTATCAAACCGAACACATCTATTGCCGACCAGCTTGTATCT
Source organism: Candidatus Cloacimonadota bacterium (assembly GCA_021734245.1). Classification (NCBI taxonomy): domain Bacteria; kingdom Pseudomonadati; phylum Candidatus Cloacimonadota; species Candidatus Cloacimonadota bacterium. Next base: position 21,423 of record JAIPJH010000014.1, read on the forward strand.
TATGTTTGGGAACCTATCCATTATGAAGGAGAGATCTGCTTCCTGATAGAGAATGATGAATTTGTAGCTGTGGCATTTGGTTTAGATCTTACAAAAAGAGGTTTGCAATCCAAACTGAAAGGAAAAGGTCTTCCCTGGGAACGCGCCAAAGCTTTTGACGGAGCAGCTCTTTTCAGTGAATTCGTTCCTATCGATGAAATAAAATCGAATTTGACAGTGGAACTTGATGTAAATGGTGAAACAATGCAGAGTGGAAATGTCTTGCAGATGATCTATAAACCTGATCAAATTTTGGAGGAAATTCAATCTTTCATTACTTTGAATGACGGAGACATCGTGATGACCGGCACTCCAAATGGCGTGGGAGTTGTAGAAAAAAGAGGAGTTTATGAAGGCAGAATTTTAAAAGGAAAAGAGCTCCTTGTCTCTGCGAAATGGAAAGCACTTTAAAAATTCTTGTTATCTGCCAATCAATTCATCAAAGAAATACTCGGAAAGTAGCCGAAGTTTTTTCTGAAATCCTTAAAGCAGAAGTTAAAAAACCATCAGAGATTGATACTTCAGAAATTAGGAATTATGATCTAATAGGTTTTGGATCGGGAATTTATAACGGCTATCATCATCCATCGCTTTTCGGAATGATCGATAATCTTTCAGAATCAAATAAACAAAAGGCTTTCATCTTTTCTACTTCCACTATCTTTATAAATAAAATGCATCAAAAATTAAGGAATAGATTAGTGCAAAAAGGATTTGAGATAACTGGCGAATTTAATTGTAAAGGACGCATGACATACAGTTTTACCAAATTCTGTTTTGGCGGCTTGAATAAAAGTAGGCCAAATAAAAAAGATCTGGGAAAAGCCAGAAAGTTTGCAGAAAATCTAATTAAATAAATTGGATCTATAATTGAAAAATATAAAAAAAATCGTTTTATTCGGAATTATCGTTTACTCGATTTTACGTTTTTTAAATTGGATAAGTTACAAATACTTGAAGAACAAGATCATCAACAGACAGAGCTGGGATTTGAATATCTGCTGCGGCCATACTGACGGTGGCGGTGTGAATGCGGATATCGTCAAGCACAGTGATCTGCCGAATTTTGTCTTACTCGATGATATCTATAATCTTCCATTCGCAGATAAACAATTTGAACAAGTTTTGTGTTCTCATACGATCGAACACGTGGACCATCCCCTGAAGTTTCACGAAGAATTACAAAGAATCGGCAGGAAGATTACTTACCTCGTCCCTCCCATCTGGGACTTCACGGCTGCCTTCAATTTATTTGAACACAAATGGCTGTTCCTTACCTGCAGTACAGAATTCAATGCTCCCCCAAAACATATCAAACTTCCTTTTGCCGACAAATTGCAGGAAAAGATCGGGCAGACGATAAAAGCCTGAAACACAAACTTTCCGAATGGTTTTATACCTTCGAAGTTATTTTTTAGATAAGATCTCGAGAAATGAGATTATATCTTCTCGTTACACAGATACGGATTTGTAATAAGTATATAAAAGAAAATATTCGAAAATTTCTGTTTCCCTTACTTTAGTATGGGGATTATTTTATCATTTTCATAACTTAAATCAACACTAATTTATCAAAACAAACATAACATCAATAGGATCAATTACCGGTCAGTAAACATAACCTTTTCATTTACTGAAACTTAAACTACCCAAACTGCAATTGGCACAGCTTTTGCCTGAGAATAGCATAGAAAAAAGATTAAGGGGAATGGAATGATCTATAATTTTTTGAAGGTAGCACTACGCAATCTGCTGCGTAATAAATCTTTTAGTATTATCAATATTCTGGGATTAGCAATTGGTCTTACCTGTTTTATTTTTATTGCATTGTGGATACAGGATGAATTCAGTTTTGATAAACATAATGAAGATTTTGAACGAATTTATCAGGCTGGGATCGATTTCAAACTTGGAGAATTGGAAGGTCGTGGAATTACCACTACAGCGCCTTTGGCTCCAGCCATGATGAACGAAATACCCGAAGTAGAATCTGGCGCTCGCTTCATGAGTAGCAGCACCAAGCTGGTTGCCTCGCAGGAAGTTTTATCTGGTTTTTTGGAAGATAATGTCTACTATGCCGATTCCACAATTTTTAATGTTTTCACAATTCCACTTTTGCAGGGCGATCCCAAAGATTTACTTACCCGAAAGAAGACTGTAGTCATCACATATAGTATTGCACAAAAATATTTTCCCACAATCAATCCGATAGGACAAAACCTGACTTTTGATAATAATCGTGAATACGAAGTTGTGGGCGTAGTTCAGGATTGTCCGCATAACAGCCATTGGAAGTTTGACATGCTTGTTTCCATGATCAGCATCCAACGAGCTTACAGCGAAGAATGGTTAAGCGATAATTTGCATACTTATTTTAAATTGCAGCCAGATGCAGATCAGCAAGTGGTAGAGAAGAAGATCAACGAGCTTTTCCGACGTAATGCAGAACCGATTTTTCAGCAGTTCGTAGGAGTTTCTATAAGTGAATGGGAAAAGCAGGGAAATCATTATTTTTATGTAACAACTCCACTTTCGAGGGTATATCTGTATAATGAAGCAATGGACAGCATAGGAGAAGTTGGTGATATTCGCTACGTTTTTCTTTTTGCTGCAATTGGATTTTTAATTTTACTGGTAGCCTGCATCAATTTCATGAACCTGACTACAGCCCGTTCCGGAGTGCGTGCCAAAGAGATCGGTATGCGTAAAGTTCTGGGTTCAAACCGTCGGCAGTTGATACAGCAATTTCTGTTTGAATCATTGATCATCAGTTTTATTGCCATGCTTATCGCCTTAATCACAGCTCAGCTATTAATGCCGTTTTTCAATGAACTTACAGATAAAGAACTGGATTTGAATTTCGGCGGTCTTTATACTTTCCCAATTATTATTTTTGTTACTTTGTTTGTAGGTTTCCTGGCAGGAGGTTATTCTGCCGTATCACTTTCTTCTTATGATATTCTGACGATTTTGAAGGGTAGTTTGTTCAAGGGGAAATCTAAAAGCTGGTTTCGAAATGCCCTGGTTTTATTCCAATTTTCCATTTCTATTTTGGTTATCGTATGCACTATAATTGTCTATTCCCAAATGAAATTTGTTAATAGTAAAAAATTAGGATTTCAGAAAGAACAGCTGATCGTAGTGGATCGCGCTCATATACTGGGAGATCAATTAGATGTTTTTAAACAGGAAATCCTCAAAAATCCCGGCATTCAATTTGCCAGTAAAACCTATACGGTTCCCGGTAAAGGAAACGATGGAAGCATGTATCAAAAAATCGATTCCCCGCCCGAAGAAATGTTTCATTTCCGCAAAGTTAGCGGAGATTTTGATTATCTGAAAACTCTGGGAATCAAGTTAAAATCCGGTCGTTATTTTTCGGCTGACATAGCATCGGACAGTACAGCTATTGTTCTGAATGAAACAGCTGTGAGAATGCCGGGTTATGAAGACCCAATTGGACAGGTAATAGTGGAACCCGGCTCAAACATTAAACATCAGATTATTGGTGTAGTAAAAGATTATCATACCTTATCTCTGCATTTGGATATTCCTTCATTAATGATGCTGCACCCCAGTTATTATTGGAAACGCTATCTTGCTGTTCGAATTCTACCCCAAAATACAGCTGCCAGTTTGAGTTTCATTAAACAAAAATGGCTGGAATTCAGTGGAAATCAACCTCTTGAATTTTTCTTTATGGATAGCTATTTTGAAAGTCTTTATAATAACGAAATGCGATCAGGTACTTTTTTCATTATTTTTGCAGCCCTGGCAATCTTTATAGCCTGCCTTGGATTGTTTGGCTTGGCAGCCTTCACGGCAGAACAAAAAACTAAGGAGATCGGTGTGCGCAAAGTTCTGGGTGCTTCAATTCCAAGTATAGTATCAATTTTGTTGAAACAGTTTACCAAGTGGGTTTTACTGGCCAATATTATAGCCTGGCCAATCGCATATTATATTATGAAAAGCTGGCTGCAGAATTTTGCTTACCGCATCGATCTGAATATCAGCTATTTCATTCTATCTGGAATGATAACATTGATGATTGCGATAATTACAGTCAGTTATCTATCAATCAATGCAGCCACTCGTAATCCGGTGGAAGCGTTGAAGTATGAGTAGCGCAAAGCTCTGTCTTTGCGAAATGAAAAATGAAAAAGAGAAATGAGAAATGAGAAGATCTAATTGTTAAATGTTAATTCCATTTTACGGAAAGTAATATATATAAAAAATTGTCTATTGGAGGGCAGAATGAAGAAATTAGTAATAGTTTTATTTGTAATCAGCTTAACGTTCCACGCGTTTTGTGCTGAAAAGGCTATCGAGATGAAATTTGATGATGTTGAGTTAAAACTCGACAATATCATCTTAAGTGATGTAAACTTCATTGCAGGTAACAAGATCGTGGTTTACAGTAAAAGCATCGAAGATATCGATATGACTTCAACAAAATTCGTTGTAACGATATCTGCAGAAGATGAAACAAAGATTGAACTGGGTTTACCTGTTACAAAGTGTTATCAATATCAAAAGGATGATTTGATCTGTAAATTCGATAGTGAAGTTGTAAATGTGGAAAGTGATGATGTTTTTGTGGTGATAAGCGATGAAGGCATCAAAGTTAATGATTATAATGACGGAAGTGAAATCACGATAACCGATGATGGAATTACAGTGGATTCAGTTTCTGAAAAGGTTAAGATCGATGATTCTGGAATAATGGTAGAAGACAGAAGTGAAAGTATACATCTGAAAGGTCATCTGGGATTCATTGCCAGTTTTTTTGCCAGGAATGCCACTAATGCAGCTTTGAACATGGTAGGAAAATCACCCGAAAAAGTATTTAAACTGGTTGTGAATGAAGATTATGATGAAACAACTGTACATTATAATTTTGGTTCAATGTAAAAAAAACCAATAGCAACACAAGCAAAAACCGTTCTGAATTTTTCAGGGCGGTTTTTTTGTAAGCAGTTCAGCAGTTCATAATAATTCTCACAGAGAAATTCTTACATTTCCTAATTGTCTCCCTTCGTAAGGGAGAATTTAAGAGTTTTTTTTTTCTGCAGCCAAGTTTGATGCTTCTTTCACTTTCACTTTGATCTTTGATCTTTAGTCTTTAATTCTTGATCTTAAATAAAAAAAACCACCCGCTCCCGGCTGGGAAAGGAAATTTCCACTTCCTAGGACAGGTGCCGAGCAACGGGTGGCTTTTGCATATAAAATGCTTTATAAGCCAAATAGTTACAAATGATATTGATCTGAAAATCTTTTTGGTCTAAACTTTCATGTTATCATATCTCAGAAATAGCTGATTTGAAGTTAAGTTTTTTTATAAAAGCCAATTTTTTCTTGTCTAATTTTGTTCTTTCAAGAAATCTTATCTTCAGAAACTGAGGTGATAGTAATGAATAAAAAAGAAAGAAAAGAACTTTTAGATTTAGCCAGAGAAAGTATAAAATATTATCTGGAAAATCGGCAACTACTCCAAATTGACCAACCCGATAATCCAGAATTCATAAAAGAAAGAGCTGTTTTCGTAACCTTGCATTCTCGTGGAAACCTTCGCGGTTGTATTGGTCACATGCAGGCTCGCATGCCACTTTACAAAGCAGTGATCGAAATGGCTGTGGGAGCTGCTTTTCAAGATCCCCGATTTCCACAGATCCGAGATGAGGAAGAACTCGAAGATATAAACATCGAGATCTCAGTTTTATCGCCCATGGAAAGAATTTACGATTACAAAAAGATAAGACTGGGAATAGATGGAGTGTGGATAAAAAAAGGATTCCACAGTGGAGTTTTTCTGCCGCAGGTTGCCACGGAAACTGGCTGGGATCTGGAAACTTTTTTAGGAAATCTCTGCGCTCATAAAGCAGGTCTTCCCTATACCGCTTACAAAAATCCTGACACGGAAATTTATATTTATCAGGTTGAGAAGTTTGAGGAAAGCAGTGAGAAATGAGACTTTGTGACTTGGTGATTTGGTGATTGGGGGATTTGGTGATTTGGAGGTTATGATATATGAATAAAAAAAGTAGAACAATAACAGGTTCAATAATAATCATTTTCTTACTTATTCCTCTGATAGCAATGCAATTTACAAATGAAGTTGATTGGTCTCTTACAGATTTTGTCATCGCTGCTGTGTTATTTTTGATAACCGGTTTTGTTTTCTATCTTATTTTGAAGAAGGCAGAAAGCAAAAGACAAAAGATTATTTTTTCGTTAGTTTTATTGGTGATTTTCCTGCTAATTTGGGCAGAATTGGCTGTGGGGATATTTTGAGAAGCGTAGCATTATTAGAAATGAGGAAATGATTTATTATGAATAACGACCAAATCCAACTAACCGACCCGGAAATTTATCCAGATGAAAAAATTCTAGAAAATGTTTTGGGAAATTCTTACGCTATTTTCACCAAACTTTTAAAGCTTTACAAAGAAAATGACATGATGCACGAATGGCGATATTACAATGACGGAAAAGCCTGGCTCTGTAAAGTTCAGAAAAAGAAAAGGACAATTGTGTGGATGAGTGCCTGGCCCGGATATATGAATGCAGCTATTTACATTCCCAAAAGATTGATCGATAATGTTTATGCTTTGGATATTGCTGATGAAATAAAACAGAAAATTGAATCTACCAAGGATGTAGGAAAATCGAAGCCCTGTATTTTTGAGATTCGAGATGAATCTATACTTGAAGACTTCGAAAAAGTAATGCAGTTGAAGATAAAGAGTAAATAAACTTTCTAATCCTTGTACACTGTAGAAGGTAGTTTAGCACAACGAAGATGGAAATTGTAAGTCATATTTACAAGAGACTATGAATTTATTCCAGAGAATTTTTTTTACTCATTAGAAAATAAATTTCTTTGATAAATTTAAATGATATCTTATTTAAATGATTGATTTAATAAGTAAGGAGTAAGCGATTGTTTAAAGGTGAATTATGACAATTTTAGCTGAAATTCTTTCTTCACGTGTCAGAGCTGAATTTTTCAGGATTTTATTTGGTGTTGATCCAAAGGAATGTCATTTAAGAGAAACTGAAAGATTATCTGGTTTTGCCATTGGTACTGTGATAAAAGAAGCAAATAAATTAACCCGTTTACGATTGATTAATAGAAGAATTGATGGAAACAAACTTGTTTTAATCGAGATGTAAAGCTAAATGAATTTTCACGAGATTCTTCGATAGTAATGCTACAAGATTCTTCAGAAAGACGAAATATTTTTTTCCAATTCCATATCGTTGCTTTTGTTCATTTGTTCATTTGTTCTGAAACAAAATTGTGAAAAAAACATTCAGTTCATAAAGACGTTTGAATCAACACATTTATGAAATCAGAGAAGATATTTCCATTTTTCACAAAATTGATAACGTTTTCTATTATTCTTTTGAAAAAATCCAGAATTGCCTGTGTTATCATAACCTTGAAAAGGTTTATAAGTATGAGACCTTTTCTTAAACCTTTTCAAGGTTTTATGCAAATCAAAATTGTATGTGCTGATTCTATGATCATTCTTCTTGATAATACTTATTTTCTCTCTCATCAAGTAAAACGGGAAAGAGAGGGAGACAGCAAGGGTGAGAAAAAAAAACCCCCGAACTTGCTTTCGGGGGAAGGAGGCTACATAACAAATTCTTATATAGCCGGGGGAAGGATTCGATCTATATTTCGAGCATTGCTCTGATTTTTTAAATCGCACCACTTTGGCCAAAATGGATTTCTAATTCATCCAGATCTTCCATTTGTTTTTTGGCATCCTGCATAGCTTTTTCAATTTCTTCCTGACGAAGAATTTTAATATCTTCCATTTGATCAGTTATCACATCTTCTATATCAGATAAGATTCTCTCCTCTCCATTTACAAATACTTTGATATCTCCGTCGTCCATGGAAAGTTCAACTTTTTCATAACGATGTTCTTCTTCTCTTTCGGCAATTTCGCAGGCAAGATTTACAATCGTTCCCTTGCGATCGATCTTCATATTTATCGTATCACCAACCTCTTTTTTGTTGATGATCTTGCTGATCAGTTTTCGGGAATCGATCTCGTTGTCATCTACTGCCAAAATGATATCTCCTGCCTGTAAACCGGCTTTCCCAGCTGGAGTTCCTTCAATAACTTCATCGATGGTTACTGTAATCTTTTTCTCATCACCTTTGGTGTTTTCTACTACGTGAAGCATTACACCGATCCATTTTGTGTTATCAGGTGTGTATTGATACACAAAGACATTTTCCGGTTTTTCAAAAGATAAATTGTAGCTGCCGCCCAAACCAAGATCAAAGTGTTTATATTGCGCTTTTTCACCTAATATCATATCCAATTTCACTTCTTTTTTATCCTGGAAAACTTCCACCTCAATATGATTTTCCGGTTCGTAATTTGTCAGCATTTTGGTAAGTTGATCGATGGTATAGATTTTATCGCCGTTGATGCTCATGATAATAGAATCATCTTTAATTCCTGCTTTTTGAGCTGGACCATCTTCCACTACATCAGTTATTACAATTCCAAAGTTTTTATCATAATCAGTTTTCTGTTTGTATTTGCCATTCAATTCCGCCAGAAAGACACCCATATAAGCTTTCTTTTTAATCTTTGGAAATTCTTTTTCACCGAAAGTCAACTTTAAGCTTTTCACTTTGCCATCCCTAAAATACTTCAGTTTCACTTTATCTCCCGGTGCGTAATTCTTCAGCATTTTGGTAAACTGGCCATGAGTGTAGATTTTGTCTCCATCTATCTCCAACAAAATGTCTTTCGACATTAAACCAGCTTTGTCTGCGGGAGTGTCCGACACTACTTTGGAGATAAGAATTCCATAGTTCTCATCAAGACCTGCTTTTTGGTAATAGCTGTAAGAAACATCATCCAGATAAACACCCATGTAAACTTTGCCTTTTTCTGCTGCAAAGATCGTGGAACTGAGCATTAATACGAGTACAAAAATCATAACATATACTCTTTTTTTATTCACATTCTCCTCCTTGTCTCAGCGAAGTTTCGAACAATTTCGAAACGAAGCCGGACTATTTTTGTTTAATAACTTATTCTTTTTGCTGACTGCTTTTTATTTTGCTTCTGATCGAATTCAGAAACTATCATCACACCACCTTCTTCAGATGAAACATATTTCCTAACCAGATAGGTCTTATCTTCCTGAAATTTATCAGGATCAAGCTTGGAAGTAAGATTTGGATTGTAAATGGAAGTGTAAGCCAGATTTTCTAAAGAAAAACAATCCTGGTCTGCCGGTACGATCTTAATATCTTTTTTGAATGCCATATTGTTGATTTTCACAGCAACATCTGGATTCAGAATGGTTGCACATCCAAATACAAGAAGCAGGCAGCAGAAAGCCATCGCTGCTCTGAATCTGAAGCGATAATTATTGGTTTTCTGATGATATCTATCCAGCAAATCGCGACGCAGTTTATATTCAAACTGCTCATCTTCGATTTGTGGAACACTCATATTTTCTAATTTTATTTCAAGATCTTTCATTTTCGATCTCCTTATTTATCTCATCACGCAATTTATTTATTAATCTGTGAACCTTCACCTTCATGGCACCTTCACTCTTCTTGTAGATCTCACCTATTTCTTTATAGCTGAGTTTTTCAAAATATTTCAAAGCGATCATATTCTGATCTTCCATATCGAATTTCTGCAGTTTATCGCGAACCAGCTCATAGTTTATTCCCATCTCTGTTCCATCCACCTGATTGAAGATATAAGTATCGATGATCTTTTTGCTGCGCTTCTTATTGCGGTAGAACTGATTGATCTCATTAACTGCAATTCTGTATAACCAGGATGAAAAACTGCACTTCCTGGAATCCAGATATTGGAAGAGAGAAATCTTTTTCATCGCTTTGAAGAAAACATTGGAGACGATCTCGTGTCGATCAGATTCACTATTCACTCTATGGAAAACGAAATTATTTATTTTCGGAAAATATTTCCGATATAAATAATCAAACTCTTTCAGGTCCTGTCTGGCCCTGATCACTCTTTTCCTTTCCTGATCCAAAATCCTGTCCTTTTCTTTTCTACTCGTGTAACGTAAACCGTTTCATTGGTTACACTTTTTTTATAATATCTCAAATAAAAAAAGCGTTCTCGATCCTGCTCTTCGAAAACGCTGTAATCATCACTTATAATTATCTATCTAAAATCTCAAAGTAAAATTGGTTTCCACATTAGGCTCGGATTGTGCTGTAAGCGTTCCACCATGCATTCTCATTATCTGTCTGGAAAGACTTAAACCAATTCCAGAACCTTCTTTCTTGGTAGTAAAAAATGGCACAAAAATTTTATCGATCACATCTTTCAAAATTCCCGAACCGTTATCTACAACCTGAACAGCCACTCTTCCTCGTCTATCCAGGAATGCTTTCATTTCGATTCTGGCATTTTCCGTATCAGCCAGAGAATACATGGAATTTTTTACCAGGTTTATCAACACCTGCTCGATCAATTCTTCATCGGCAGTTAATTCCAGGCTGGAAGGTGAAATATCCTGAATACATTTTACACCATTCATTTCCAGATCTTTTTCCAATAACTTATACACATTTTGAAATATCTGAGAAACAGAAACTATATTGAATTTCGGTTTGGGAATTTTTGTCAGGTTTCGATAAGATTCTACAAAATGGATTAATCCTGTACTGCGTTTATGGATAGTCTGCAAAGAATTTTGAATATCGATCACAGTTTCATCATCAATCTCCTGAGGTTCATTATCTGTTGTATCGATATCTTTCAGCAGATCATTTATTGTTGATGAAAGAGAAGCTATTGGAGTAATGGAATTCATTATTTCATGCGTAAGAACGCGGATAAGTTTTTGCCAGGCTTCCATCTCCTGTTCTTCCAATTCCGATTGAATATTCTGTATGGAAACCAGGATGATATTTCTTGTTCTTATCTTGAATTCAGTGGCATAAACTGCCAGCTGCATCATCATGTCGTTATCTACCACCTGAACCAGAATCCTTTCACCAGATTTCAACTTCTTAAGTTTTTCAACCAGTTCTTTGCTGTAGACTTCCAATTCTTCAATATTGCGCAATTTACTTATTTGAAAAAGTTTTTTGGCACTGTTGTTGATCATTTCTACCGTTCCGTTTTTTTGATATGCAATAAGGCTGATTCCAATATGTTGAATAACATTTTGCAGATAATGATAATGTTCTTCTTTTTCGGAACGGATCTTTTGAAAATCCTGGATCACATCGTTAAAAGCCGCTTTCAAACCATCATAAGCAGTTCCCAAACCTTCGATGCGAAAACTACGGCTGAAATCGGAATAGCGGATAGATTCCAGAAAGTTGGTAAGATACTGATTGGTTTTCTGAATATATCTTATCAGATCGATTACCTGGAAAATTACTAATGCACCCAGTAAAATTGGCGTAACATTAAAACCAAACTGAAATATCGCTATGAACATTGCCAGGATTGTAGTGGTGATCAAAATGATCCTGGTAAGTGTATGAATCCTGAAATTTTTATATATCATTTATTTTCCCTGTTATTAAATACCATATTTTTCTAAACGGCGATATAATGATGCCCGGGTAAGTCCGAGTTCCTTAGCGGCTTGACTGATATTTCCGTTATTTTTACGCAACGCTCGTTTGATAACATCACGTTCTACGTCTTCGATGTTATAGGTACCCAAAGTTCCTTCATCTGTTATGGATTGCGGAGTTTTCAGCATAAAATCGTTTGGTTGCAGAATTTTGCTTTCACTCAATATTACAGCTCTTTCCAAAGCATGCTGCAGTTCTCGAACATTGCCCGGCCAGTTGTATTGTCGTAATTTTTTGAGTGCTGCAGAACTGATACCTGTAATATTTTTTTTGTATTTCTGAACATATCTGTGCAGAAAATGATCTACCAACAATGGTACATCATCTATCCTGTCACGCAGCGGAGGTAAAGTTATCTCGACTGTGTTCACACGATAGAGAAGATCTTGTCGGAAATTACCTTCCTTCACCATCTGATAGATCGGCATATTTGTAGCACAGATCAAGCGAACATCAACAGAACGTGGACGGCTGGAACCAACTCTAACTACTTCTCGCCTTTCTATTGCTGTTAGCAATTTTGATTGTAAAGGAAGAGATAAATTACCGATCTCATCCAGGAAAAGCGAACCACCAGAAGCCACTTCAAAACGACCTGGTTTATCCTTTTTGGCATCGGTAAAAGCTCCTCTCATATGACCAAAAAGTTCGCTTTCAAATAATGTTTCACTAATCGAACCAAGATCGACATTCAGGAAGATTTCCTTATTTCGTGCAGAATTTCGATGCAATGCACGAGCTACTAATTCTTTTCCTGTTCCATTTTCACCCAATATCAATACACTGGCATCGGTGCAAGCTACTTTTTTTATCGTACTGTAAACCTTGTGCATTTCGGCAGAATCTCCAATGAAATCGTGAAATGGCTGGTCAAGATTTTTGCAAAGTTCGTTTCGAGTCATGCGTAGTTTGTCTGCTTCTACCAACGATCCACGTAATTTTAGTGCAGATGAAACTGTTGCCAGCAGTTTTTCGTTCTGCCATGGTTTCAATACGAAATCTACTGCTCCTGCTTTTATTGCTTTCACAGCGCGTTCCACATCGCCATAAGCCGTAATGAAAACTACCACTGCCGAAGGATCTATCTCCAAAATCTTTTCCAACCAGTAAAAACCTTCCTGTCCTCCGATCATATCTTTTGTGAAGTTCATATCCAATAAAATTACATCATAATTTTCCTTATCCATCAGGTCAGGAATTTTCTCTGGATTGGTTTCGGTATGAATCAGTTTTAAATGATTTTTTAATAATAATTTTAAACTAAATAGTATATCTTCATTATCGTCGACTGCTAAAACTTTACCTATTTTTTCTGCCATCTCACACTCCTGTTTTCTTTGGCTGCTTCACAATTTTTACATTTCGAAATTGATAAATTTTATTCTTTCAAATAAAGTCAACAAAAAACTGTCCGCTCCCGAACACAAAATAGTGCGCATCCGTACAGATTTTCCTTAAATTATTTTCTTAAATTTTTGTATTTAAACAACTTAACCATTTGGCACGGTACTTGCTTATTTACTTTGTGTGAAATAAAAAAGGAGAAATTTGATGGATCGAATAATCGAGAAAAAGAAATGGACGCCCAAGAAGATAATCTGGATAGCATTGGGTACAATATTCGGAATTTTGGTATTTTACAATTTATTTTTTGGAGATCATACATCCAAATTTAATGTACAGAGAGATAGAATTTCCATAGAAGAAGTGCAGGAAGATTTCTTTCAAGATTACATTACTCAGACGGGAACCGTCGAACCGATAAGTACAATTTACTTAGACGCTATGGAAGGTGGACGTGTAGAAGAAATTCTTATAGAAGAAGGAACTATGGTGCAAAAGGGTGATGCAATCTTACGTTTGAGCAACACCAATCTTCACCTGGATATCATGAACCGTGAAGCAAATCTTGCCGAACAGATCAACAACCTTAGAAACACGCGCCTTTCGATGGAACAAAACAAACTCAGTTTGAAAAGACAAATGCTTGATCTTGATTATGAGATAGGCCTGCAAAAAAGAAATTATGAAAACAGCATCGATCTGTATGAAAAAGATTATATATCAGATAAACAATTTGAAGAAGTAGAAGAAAAATATAATTATCTAATAAAAACACGTGAACTTGTTATTGAAAACCAAAAAGCAGATTCCTTATTTAGAGATATCCAGGTTGCTCAACTGGAAAACTCAGTAGATCAAATGGAAATGAATTTGGAATTTGTACGTCAGAAATTGGAAAATCTTATTGTAAAAGCCCCAGTCAGTGGATTACTGGTGACCGTAAATGCTGAGATTGGAGAAGCAATCGGAACAGGCCAGAGATTAGGACAGATCCACGTTTTAGATTCATATAAAATAAGACTTGAAATAGACGAACATTACATTTCTCGTGTAAATTCCAACCTTGTAGGAGAATTTGATTTTAACAGTAATACCTATCAGCTCCGTATCAAAAAGATCTATCCCGAAGTGCGAAATGGTAGATTTGGTGTCGATCTGGTTTTTGTTGATGAAGTTCCTGATCGAATTAGAACAGGACAAACGTTTCGTGTAAAACTGGAACTTGGACAATCTGAAATGGCTATTCTGGTTCCACGCGGTGGATTCTATCAAAGTACAGGTGGACAGTACATTTTCGTGCTGGAGCCAACAGAAAAATTTGCTATCAAACGTGACATTCGTTTGGGCAGAATGAACCCGAGATATTATGAAGTATTGGAAGGCTTACAACCCGGCGAAAAAGTTATCGTATCCAGTTATGATAATTTCGGTCGTGCAGAAAAATTGATACTTAAGTAACAGCAGGAAGTGCATGGGACGTAGGGCATGGAGCATGGAGCAGAGAGCATGGAGCAGAGTGCAGAGAGCAGAGTGCAGAGAGCAGAGTGCATGGAGCAGAGTGCATGGAGCAAAGAGCAGGGAGGTAGGAAATGAGTAAATTTCGATTTGAAGATTTGGAAATCTGGAAGCTGGCAATTGAAATCCTGGATATGTGCATGGAGATTTCCGAGAAACTGGAAAAGCTTCATCTCTATAGATTTGCAGAGCAATTGAGAGCTGCAGGATTGAGCATATCAAATAATATTGCTGAAGGCTCAGGATCAAACTATTATAAAGAATTCAAACTCTTCTTAAAATATTCTCGTCGCTCTTCATTTGAAGTAGCTAATATTGTTATATACTTGATACATAAAAAAATGATCTCAGAAAATTGGAGAGAAAAATTAATAGATAAATTAGAGATTTTCAGTAAAAAAAATATAACATTCCAAAGGACATTGAGATGAGTGAAAATATTAGTACCCTTTGCTCTTTGCCCAATGCCCTTTGCATTTTTGAAATAAAATTGAGAAAATTTATAAAAATAAAAAATTGGAGGAAAAATGATCAAGACAGTTGATTTAACCAAAGTGTATCGCACTGATGAAGTAGAAACCACCGCATTGAACAATGTGAACGTGGAAGTAGCGAAAGGAGAATTCGTAGCAGTTATGGGACCTTCAGGTTGTGGAAAATCCACACTTTTGAACCTGATCGGACTTTTGGACAATCCATCCAAAGGTGAACTCTTTTTCAATGAAACTGAAGTTTCCAGATACACCGAAAGAATGAGAACCAATATGAGAAAATCTAATATTGGATTCATCTTTCAAAGCTTTAATCTTATCGATGAACTTACAGTTTACGAAAACGTCGAACTTCCACTGCTTTACATCAAAATGAGTTCTGCAGAAAGAAAGAAAAAAGTAAATGAAGTTCTGGATCGCATGAAAATAGCACATCGTGCCAAACACTTCCCTCAGCAGCTTTCCGGTGGTCAGCAGCAGCGCGTGGCAGTAGCTCGTGCAGTTGTTACAAATCCAAAACTTATCCTGGCTGATGAGCCGACAGGTAATTTGGACTCTGCCAATGGTGAAGAAGTGATGGATCTGCTGACCCAATTGAATGAAGAAGGAACCACGATCGTAATGGTAACGCACTCACCGTCCCACGCGGAATATGCCCACCGGATAATTCAATTATTCGACGGTCATATTGTTACAGAAAACATTAAGAAAGAATTCCAGCTTTAATTCATTTCAGCCGTTAATCTTTTCAATCCGTTGGCGGTTAACGGCTGATTTTTCATTTCATTCTGAAGGTCTTCTTCAGAAGGAGGAAGAATGTTCAAAAATTATTTAAAAATAACACTCAGAAATCTGGGTAGAAGAAAATTTTATACTTTTATAAACATTTTGGGGTTAGCCATTGGAATAACTTGCTCAATCCTGATCGGACTTTTTGTTTTCAATGAGCTTTCCTATGATAAATGTCATGAAAAGCATGACCGAATTTACAGAATGGAATCTCATTTCACCATTCAGGAATCTGACGACCTTTTTGCAGTAACCGCCTTCCCACTGGCTAGAGCTATAAAACAAGAATTTCCCCACGATGTGGAAGAATGGTGCCGGTTTAGTTTTATGGATAATAATCTTTTTCAATATGATGGAAACAAATTTTTTGAAGATAATGTTTATTATGCCGACTCAACTCTTTTCGACGTTTTCACCCATAAATTTATCGCCGGTTCACCGGAAGGTGCTCTCAACGATCCCAATGAAATGGTTCTTACAGAAAGTTTTGCCAGAAAAATCTTTGGTGATAAAAACCCGGTCGGAGAAACTATCGATACAGGTTATGGTTTTGGTTTCACTATTACCGGCGTTATCGAAGACGTTCCTTACAACGCACATTTACGTTTCGAAGCTGTTGGTTCGATGATTACTCTTGAAAACTTCTTTGGTCCGGATCGCTATCACAGCTTGGAAAGTCAGGCTTTCTGGAATGTAGGATTTTATTCATATATCTTACTCAAAGAAACAGGAAATATCAAAAATATAATGGATGGATATCCAGAATTTAATGAAAAATATATTGTTCCTGTCGGTCAGCAATTTGGAGCTACATTCAAATATATGATAACTCCACTAACAGATATTCATCTTTTTTCCAGATTGAGAAGCGATCTTCCTACCGGAAATATGGCGTATGTTTACACTTTCAGTCTGGTTGCTCTTTTTCTACTGTTGATAGGTTGTATAAATTATATGAATATGGCCACAGCGCAATCATCCAATCGTGCTACGGAAGTGGGAATTCGCAAGGTGGTGGGAGCACAGAAAAAAAGTCTGCGTTACCAGTTCATACTGGAATCGATCCTGATTTCCTTCCTGGCTTTGATAATAGCCTTAATTGCTGTGGAGTTATTGCTGCCATCATTCAATCAGTTAGCCGATCGACAGCTTTCATTTGATATTCTGGAAAATTTCAATTACTTACTGCTGATAATCGGAGTGACGATTCTGGTCGGATTTGTTTCCGGCAGCTATCCGGCCTTCTATCTTTCATCTTTTATTCCAGTAAAAGTATTGAAAGGCAAGCTGGGAAAAAGCAAGGGAACTCTCAGGAAAGTCCTGGTCTTATTGCAGTTCACCATTTCGATAATCATGATCGTGGGAACCTTTACCGTGATGCAGCAGCTAAATTTCCTGAAGGATAAAGATCTGGGATTTGATAAAGATAATGTGATGGTTCTTACAGTTCGAGATACGACTGGAGTTCGCAATCTGCAGGCTTTCCAGGATGAACTTTTGCGCAATCCACAAATTTTGGAATCGACGACTGCCAGCAGTATTCCTGGTCAGGGTTATGGAATTGTTGTTCAACGCTATGAGACAGCCGATGGAGCCATGAAAGAAAAAGGTATTAACTTCGTTTTTGCAGAACAGAATTACATCGATATGATGAATATGAAGATCATCAAAGGAAGAAATTTCGATCCTGATATGCAAACTGATCTGGAAGAAGCAGTTATCATTAATGAAGCAACTGCAGAAGTTTTGGGCTGGGGAGATGATCCGATTAGCAAAAAACTCGATTTTGGTGCCGGCATGGAAGGCGAAGCGATGCGTAATGCAAAAGTCATCGGAGTTGTAAAAGATTTTCATTATACTTCACTTCACAATAAGATCGATCCTCTGATTATCCTGCTTTCCGAGCAACCAAATCGACATATTCATCTGCGGGTAAGACAGGAAAATATGCAGCAGACTTTGCCTTTTATCGAGCAAAAATGGAATGAGTTTTGTCCTACCTTCCCATTTGAATACACCTTCCTGGACGACAGTTTGAACGAGCAGTATATTGCCGAACAAAAGATTGGGAAAGTATTCACCTCTTTTTCTGTAATGTGCATTTTCATTGCCTGTCTTGGTTTATTCGGGCTGGCAGCCTACACAGCAGAACAACGCACCAAAGAGATCAGTATCCGCAAAGTGATGGGAGCAACTTCGGGCAGTATTGTAGTGCTTCTTTCCAAAGAATTTTCTATCTGGGTGATCCTGGCGAATATCATTGCCTGGCCGGTAGCTTATTTCGCTCTGCGATCCTGGCTGCAGAATTTTGCCTATGCCATCGATCAATCTTTTTTCACTTTTATTCTGGCTGGCATTACCGCGCTCGCAATCGCTTTGATCACAGTAAGTTTCCGGGCATTTAAAGCGGCTCAGACCAATCCGGCTGAAGCTTTAAAATATGAGTAACGCAAACATCCTGTTTGCGAATGAGAGATGAGAATGAGATCAACTCTGAAAAGCTTACTTCCAAGAATTCTTACAGTTAAGACTTTCAGAGTAGATAACCTTGAAAGTGCTAAGCAGGAAGAAAATCTGAACGAAGCCTTTTCAAGATTGGAGAATGAGGAGTTTGAATGATCAAGAATTTCATAAAAATTACTATCAGGAATATCCTGAAACACAAAGCTTATTCGTTCATTAACATATTCGGTTTGGCAATTGGTATCGCTACCTGCATCCTGATTTTCCTGTATGTGCAGGATGAATTGAGTTACGATCGATTTCACCGAAATGCGGAAAATATCTTCCGCTGGGAAACAGCCTGGGAAGAAAACGGTGAAACAGGTCATTGGGCAGCTTCTACCGGAGGTTGGATACCCAGACTTCTGGAAAATTATCCTGAAATAATCGCCGGTGCAAAAATCAATAAAAGTTATTTTCCCGTCACTTTCCGACGTGGAGAAATCCAATTCACGGAAAAAAATGTTTATTCTGCCGATGCCGGTTTTTTTGATGTTTTCGATTTTGAAACTATCACACCCAATCCCCAGTCTTTTCTCACCGATCCGGGCACGATAGTTCTAACCGAATCTGCTGCCAGAAAATATTTTGGTGATGAGAATCCCATCGGCAAGACAATGGATACAGACAGGCAGCAATACACCGTTACGGGCATCATTAAAGATGTACCTGCCAATTCCCATTTCCATTTTGAGATGCTGCTCTCGATGGAAACATTACGCACAATTCGTCCCGATGTCGATCAGGATGGTCCGCTGGCCTGGCATTCCTATTTCCGCGTAAGAGATGCCAATGCCGCTGTTCAGCTTAAACAAAAACTGCAAACTGATATATATAAAATGTCTGGATTTAATGTATCTGCCGACAGCAGCGATGTACCAGAAGGTTTTAAAATGGTAGTAGCAATGAATCCGATAACCGATATTCATTTATATGGTCATGCCGAAAAGGAATTGGAAGCAAACAGCGACATCAAATATGTGAACATGTTTGCCATTATCGCTATTTTTATTCTGCTTATCGCCTGTATAAACTACATGAACCTGGCAACAGCAAAATCATCAAAACGAGCTCGAGAAGTAGGAATAAGAAAAACACTTGGTTCCAATAAAAAACGCATCTTCAACCAGTTCATGGGCGAGTCATTCATACTCTGTTTTATTGCCCTCATTTTAGCTCTTGTAATCGTAGAACTGTTCTTACCGGAATTTAATGCTTTAAGTGGCAAAGAATTGAACTTGAATCTGTTTGGAAACAACATTCTGATGATTTCTCTATTAGCAATACTGCTAATTGTCGGTTTTCTTTCAGGATCGTATCCGGCGATTTTTATGACACGTTTCAAACCAGTAACAATTCTGAATTCCAATACCTCATCCAGTTCTGGAAGCAAAGGAGCTTTAATATTTAGACGAATTCTGGTTGTTACTCAATTTGCCATTTCCATCCTGCTGATCATCGGAGCGATAACTGTTTATAAACAATTGATTTACATTCAAAATAAAAGCTTAGGATTTGATAAAGAGCAAGTAATTGTGCTTCCCCGGCCTCGAGGGAAAGAAGATGTCTTCAAAGCAGAATTATATAAACTTCCTGATGTGGTAG
>JAIPJH010000015.1 GCA_021734245.1 Candidatus Cloacimonadota bacterium
TATATCCATTTGTTTATGGTCGCTATTTTTTCGAAACATTACCAATACCTTTTTTCACTTATTTATGGATTCAATATGAAAAAATTCATATTTATTGAAAAGGTTTTTTTTTGATACTTTTTAGAGGGAGCTCAATATTTATTAAAAAATTCTTTCTTTTCATTCAATATTTCTTTCATGTTTTCTAACTTTTCCCCCTGTCAAGGGGGATCAAGGGGGTTAAATCCATCATCACTTCACCAAATCTCGTCTTGTGATCTCAACATGCTCAAATCTGTCAGATTTATCAGCAACAGCAAAACCATTTTCAAAGATTTCTTCTAAAACGTCAAAAATCTCCTCTTTCAAATCAATTCGTCTATTTAGTTTTCTCATGTCTTTTTGTTCAACGAAAAAGAGGAAAGAGCTGATTTTGTCTTGTAATTCAGGTTGATCGATCAGGTAATAAATTTCTTCATAGAATTGCAGTTGGAGTGCTTTCTTCTGTTGAACACTGCCGGTTTTGAAATCAAAAATATATTTCGAGTTATCGGTATGAATTCGAAGATCGGGACGTCCTTTCAGGCAAACATCCAAATCCTTGATTCGAATGAAATCACGTTCCAGGCTACTTTTATTTTCCGGCAAAACTGTAATTACTTTTTCAGAAAGATGAAGATCATTGTGCAATCGGTAGAAAAAGTTCTCGATACCAGCGGCTAAAATTGGTAGAAAAATTTTGTGAAAATAACGCTCGGAAAAGTTATGTGGAGAAAGATATGTGAAATTTTGGTTATGTTCTAGATAATGCTTTATTGCCTGATCCACATACAATTTTGTATTATAAACAAAATTGTGTTTGAATTTGCTGGAATGATAAACTTCCACCAGTCGTTCAAAAACCAAATTGATAATTTCGTGCGCGATATTTCCGATCAATTTACTGCTGAAATCGTTAGAAATTTCCACTTCCCGCTTCTTTAAATTCGCAACAAACTCCAGATAAAATTCGAAAGGATTATTCTTCAATTTCTCCCATTTATAAAAACTCAAACTTAATTTCGTCTGCGGAAATTCAGTTTCATAAAACGGAAAAGAAAAAAAATCATCAGAGATAGAAGATTTGTCAGGAAGATTAGTATCAGTAGTATTGAGTAAATTATCAAACAATATTTTTAGCAGGAAGCCTCTTTGTCTTTCAGGATGTTCCTCTACTGAATCATTTAGTTTCAATTCTTCCAGGAAAGAACTGATCTCGATATTTTCTTCTAAATTATAACGAGTGAAGATCTTTACATTCCGACTGCTGCATAAGAGTCGATAGAAATAATATTTATCACGCAAAGTAATATCTTCGTAGGTTTTTAAACCCAGTTCTTTCCGCTGATTTTCGCTTAAAAGAAATTGTGTATGTTTGCGGTCGGGAAGAACTCCTTCCACCACATTTAATATGAACATATTTTCAAATTGCAGATTACGTGTATCTTGCAGTGAAGTCAGGTTGTAGCGAGTTGGCTCTTTTGATTTATTAAGCTTATTTTTTTTTGGTTTCAAATAATCCAGCAGCAATTTTATGAGGTTTGCTGCTTGGTTGGAAGGGAAAACACTTTTCCAATTTTGCACCAATCCAATCGATTCGATGGATACGAAATCTGCCAAGGAAGAGTAAAAAACTTCTGCCAGATCAGATTTCGTCTGAAAATCTTCCAGCAGATATTTAAGGTTGATATTCTCTGAAATAAAACTGATCAAATTTTCGATGGAATTTATTATATCAATTTTCTGTAGAAATTCGAAAATCTGTGAAAAAGTTTCCTTAAATTCTGGTTTTCTACCGGTAACAAAATCCAGGTCGATAAATTTGAAATCGTTATCGATCAGCTGGAAAAGCCAGGTTCTGATTTCTTCTCTTTTAGTTTTATCGGCAAGAAAATAGCCAAAAATATCATCGGCAGAAACAAGGTTAAAAATATAATTCATCGAAAGCAGGAAAGGATTTCCTTTCTGAATTTTGGAATTTAATAGTTGCAAAATATGCTGCCAGAAGCGGTAAAAACGAGTTTGTGAAAAATCTATCTCGTATGATTTTGAAAAAAAATCTGAGGACAGTAAATGAGCATAAGGTTGACGATTGAATTGAAAATCGATGATCTCAGCTTTTTCTACTTTGCTCAGTTCCACAGCCAAATCCGCGATCATATTTGTTTCATCTTCAGAAGTGAACACATCAATCTTTTCTTTTATGAAGGGTTTAATATTTTCAGCGTTAAAATCAGGGTTGATTTCCAGTTTTTCCTCATCAAAACAACTCTGTGGAATTTGAGTTAAAATTGTAGTTTTATCTTCAAATATTTTCAATAATCTTTTTTCAAAATTGGTAAAATAGAATTGGTTTACAACAATAATTTTCTCAAAATCTTGGGAAATGATCTCGTTTTGTTCACGCATAAAAAGTTGATCTGAAAATCCAATTTCAAAAAGATATTTTGCATAATCAAGTTTCATTTTCTGAAGGTGTCCAAAGGTGTTTAATTGCCAGTTTCCGGCTGTTTGCTTGCGGTTCAGAACTTCGATAATTTCAGAATCATCCACCTGCTCTTCGCTGATCTCTTCCCAGAAAGAAAAGAAATTCTGAGCAAGATCGATAAATTGATGATAGGATTTGATCTTGAAGAATTCTTTTTGATCGTTTTGCATTGCTTGATAAAGAGCTAAAGTTCTTTTTTCCTCTTTCAAAATAGGTTTGTCAGTTAAAAATAGCAATTCTTTCCATTCATCCATTGTCAGAAATTGCTGCGAAGTGAAATCCCAGTTTGGTTGATAAAGTTTGAGTGCTTCTTTTTTGCTTTTTCGTGTAGGAAAGAGTAATAGACAATTTTCCGAATCTATTTCCTGGATCGCAGCTTGCAGGATGTTCTGATTGAGAGGAATGTATTTGATCATTTATAACTCATTGTGATTTGAGATTTAAGATCAACGATCTAAGATTTATGATTGATGCTATACTTCTTAATTCTAAAATCTCCAATCGGAAATCTGAAATCATCTTTTACTCATAATTGATCTACGATTTAAGATCAACGATCTAAGATTTATGATTGATGTTATATTTCTCAGTTCTAAAATCTCCAATCGGAAATCGTAAATCATCTTTTCCTCATAATTGATCTGCGATTTAAGATCATAATAGACTTTTAATCCAAGTCAGCAAAACAATGATCAATAAAGTCGGCAGCATATTCAGTACTCTGATCTGTTTCAGTTCCAGAATTCTGATTCCTAAACCAATGAGTAGAATTCCACCAACAGATGTGAGATTATTAATGTAAAATTCACTGAAATAATTTCCTAAAAGTGCAGTTAGTAAAGTAAGCCCACCTTGATAAATGAGTAGCGGAATCACAGAAAATAAAACACCGATTCCCAGAGCTGAGGATAATGCCATTGCTGCAAATCCATCCATCATCGCTTTGGTCAGCAGCAGGTTTGGTTTACCACCCAAACCTTCTTCGATAGCTCCCAGAATCGTCATCGAGCCCATGCAGAAAAGCAGAAATGCTGTAATTAATCCTTCCGAGAATTTGTCGTTTTTAGATTTCAGTTTAGCTTTTAATTTCTCACTCAGATTATCCATCCAGACTTCCAGATTCAAGGCTTCTCCCAGCAAAGATCCGCTGATAATGCTGAGAACGATGATGAGATAGGATTCTGATTTTAGTGCCATCATCACACCCAGAAAAATGGTGAAAAGTCCGATTCCCTGAAAAGCAACTTCGGTGAATCGTTTGGAAAAACGGGCATGCAAAATCACACCAATAATACTGCCAACGATAATTGTGGATACGTTTACTAAAGTTCCTGTCATACTATTTAACCTTAATCCTGTCACACTGAGCTACGTCGAAGTGTCAGGATAATTTGAACCTTGCGAAGGTCAAAAAGCAAGAAGTACGAAAACGTCTGGTAGAAAGAACACCAGCATCTTGCAGATGCACTCTTCGCAAGGTTATTTAAGTTTATTTCA
This sequence comes from Candidatus Cloacimonadota bacterium, assembly GCA_021734245.1. Classification (NCBI taxonomy): domain Bacteria; kingdom Pseudomonadati; phylum Candidatus Cloacimonadota; species Candidatus Cloacimonadota bacterium. The sequence continues at coordinate 4,004 of JAIPJH010000015.1, forward strand.
TTAAAATCATCTTTCTGGTTTCAGCATAATCACCACTCTGTAGGCGATAAAAATATATTCCGCTGGAAACCGGCTTGCCGGAATTATCATTTCCATTCCAGACGACACTCTGTTCACTCGTTCCTGAACTACCGTTTGGGAATGTAAATATTTTAACTTTCTGCCCTTTAAGGCTGTAAATCTCAATTGTCGCAAAGTCGGAGCTTTGCGTTACGCTGAAGCTTATTGTTGTGCTTGGATTGAAGGGATTGGGATAATTTCCGATAAGTTTAGTTGAAGGGATTAATTCTTTGTCAGTTCCTACAAAACTAATACTAAATTGAATAGGGTCAGATTCAAATAAATATTGATAAACTGCAGTTATCCCGATCAAATAATTTTGCCCGTTGATCAAATCATAAATGTCATAAGAGAAATCTGTTGTTTCTTCAATCAATTCACCATCTAAATAAATTCTGTAAAAATCGAATGGATATGTACTGCCAGGTTCTGGTGGCTGCCATGTTAAATGAATGTGATCAGGAAAAATTTCATACGATGCATTAGATGGAGGATTTTGAATATACGTGCCCATATAATAATCTTCAACTATATATGACTCTCCTTCTTCATAAACAGCAGAAACACCTGCTACATATAATTGTCCAGGAACCAAGCCGGCATATTCATATTGATAAACATCAGGATCAACTATTGCTACCAGTACACCATCAAGATAAACGTTATAACCAATTAATGTTGCATTACAAGCTTGGGGAGGTTCCCAGAAAACTATCCATAGAAAAGGGTTCAAAACTACATAAGGAGGTTCTAAATATTCTAACGTCATATTCTGAGTGACAGTAGATCCGCTTGTAATTTGGATATCAGTTTCATAAAATCCGAAATAATCCATTTCCGCTGTCAGTATGTAATTTCCCGGCAGCAGTTCCAACTGATAAAAACCGCTGGCATCCGGATTTGTCGTCGTTGTTCCGGTAGAAATCATTACATCTTCTACGTTTCCAGTTCCGCCGCTCAAAGTAACAATTCCTTCCACAAAACCGGGATCAACAGCCACTCCTTCCACGATCAGGCCGTAAATATCGTAATATTGATTGGCATTTCGGGAATCTTCCCAGGCTACCAGAAAGTCGGTGCCATCGGAAGCTACGCAGGATTCATCCTGGTGATTATCGACTGTGCAGATGGCAAATTCTGGTTCAGGAATTGTTCCATCAAACTCTACTTTTCTTCCCCACACATCATACCACAATGTTGGATCGCTGGGATCTAATCCAGCAGATAAGTTCATCACTTCCTGTTCTGGAGCAATTTCTTTTGTATCGTCATCATAAACCAGGAAATCCTGCTTCCAGGTTACCAGATATTGTCCAGCAGAGGCTGCAATTGCCGGCCAGCTTCTACCTTCGGAATTCTGAGTGATTGAAATTGGAATATTATCTCCGATCAAGCTGCCGTCGGTTCCCACCAATTGACCGTAAATACTGTCATCATTGGTGCTGTCACGTTCATCCGACCAGACAAGCAGATAATTATTTCCGTTATATGCAAATTGTACAAGAAGTTGTTTGGTTGCATTTGTGCATACAGCAATATCATCACCGATCAATGTACCATCTGTTCCCACAAACTGCATAAAAATGTCACGATTACCATTTCGGTCATCATCCCAGGCAACTACATAATTCGTACCATTAAAAAGAACATCAGGATAGATCTGAGATACTGTTGTTGCCAATCCTGCTGGGCGAATATCGAAATTTGAACCGATCATACTTCCGTTTGGTGCTACAAATTGTCCGCGAATATTTGCTCCCTGATTCGGCATGCCTTCCTGCCACACTACCAGATAATTCGTGCCGTCGAAAGCTACTTTCAAAAAAGAGCAGCTTTCTGTATTTCCGCTGGAAACAGCAAATTGTCCCCCAGAAGGATTACCATCCTGATCAACAAAAATTCCATAAGCATCGCGAGTGTAATTATAAGGACTGCGTTGACGTGACCAGGCAAAAAGATAATTTGAACTTCCCCAGGCAAGGTGATGCATGAATGACATTGCGTTGTAAGGCGGAAGAATCTGATGCTCGATCGGATCTACTGTACCGTCTGGTGAAACAAATCTTGCCCAGAATTCATATTCATAACTACTGGAACGTTTATCCAGATAAACAGTAAAATATTGTCCGTTAGCAAAAGATGCTTCGGGATAAGTCTGGCTCCAGGGATTGGTAGCAATACCGAATTCCTGGCCAAGAATAAGATTGGAAACTAATAAAATAAAGAATATAAAAAATAATTTTCTCATGATATTTTCTCCTTATATTCATCATTTGAGTCAGGTTGTGAGAATTTCAAATTTTTTATTAAAATAATCAGACAAAAAATAATATCTAAAATTGCCACAAAGACCGGGACGACAATTGCGACAATTACGCTCTCCAAAATCATTGCATCAGAAACTCCATTGATTATTGCCAGAATTCCTGCGATAATGAAAAGCAGGATGGTGCAGGCAAAAAATATTATGAAAAAGATGATGATTGTGCTGAGTAAAACTGTTAAATTGTATAATATCAGGTTCTTCCTAAGAAGCGGTCGGTATAATTTTTCCAGGAAATTCATAATTAATCCTCATATTTTTTTTTACATTGCAGGAATTCCATTACATTCTTATCATGTCAAACAAAAACCGAGGTTGTAGGGAGATTCACGAATCTCCCGAATAAAGGATATACAAAATGAAATTTAACCATAAGCTCATTCCAGGTTTTTTTTAGAAAACGATATAAACGATTCATGGTAGAGATCCGATTGAAAATATATTTTGATATTTTGTTTAAATATTTGAACCTATTTCCAAAACAATGATGATCTGCTAACAATCCGGTGTTTTACTTTCCTGAATTCCCAATCTCAAACACAGCCAGCTGCTCATTAGGCTTAAAACCCAGAATTCCAATTTTTTCGATTCTTGCTTTGATCGGTAGCTGTAAATTATCTATAACTTTTAACGCTTTGGGAATTTGTTTTTCTTCTGCAGCCAAAACCAGCGTGCAGTGTGGAATCCAGTTTTGGGGCAGATAATATGACCATTCATTTTTAATTTCATCTTGGAAATGAACATGAAAATCCTGATGTAATGCTTTTAATCGATCATCCAGACCGGGCTGCAGAAATACTACTTTTTTTTCTCCATGAAACATGCCAACTTGAGTAAGTTTTAAATTAAAAGGTGAAATGCTGGCTGCATATTTTTTTAATCTTTTGATGTAATCGTAAAGGTCGAGTTGATCGTAGATTGCCAGCGAAATGTGCGGTAATGTATCTTCATCTACAGGTAAACCTGCAAGCAGAAATTTGGTGCGCAGATCGATCAGGGTAGCTGTGCTTTGCTGGTCAAAATACAACTCAATGGCAAATGGCATAAAGTTCCTGAATATCCATCTTATAGATTCTGGATCTTTCAGCGGAAAGATCGAATCCGTCTTCAATTCTGGTCCAACCGTATTTCTCGTAGTAACCATCATGATCTGTAGTAAGATAAATGGTTTTGTATCCAAGTTTTTTTGCTACATTCTTTCCATGATCCATTAGCGTAGATCCAAGTTGATTTCCACGATAATCTTTGTCTATAAATAAACAACCTAACCAGGGCCAGAGATCTTGTCGGCTAATCAGATCATTTGTCAAAAGCGCATAACAGCCGATTATCTTTTCTTCATCCAACATCAGATAGAAGCGGGGAAGAGGTTTGCCGGGAAGTGAGGAATTTTGAATTGCATCTTCATAAAATGGAAAATTAGATTCATTTCCCCAGATGCCGTGAATATATTTTACAGCTTCTGATATCCCTTTTTCATATTCTTTCACATTGATTATTTTATACATAATTCTTCCTGAAAAATATTAACCTAAAAGCAATTTCAGCATTTTCATCATTGTTCTGCGTTTTCCAAATTTCTTCTGTAAAATTTTCATGTAAAGTGATGCTGTATTTTTGGGAGGAACGGTTTCTTCAGCCTTTTGTTTTAATTTTATTGCTTTGGGAGGGCATGTGGTAACGCACAATCCACAACCAATGCATCTTCCCAGATCAATTTCGGCTTTCACATTTTCGATCTTGATCGCTTCCATCTGACAGCGACCTACACATATTGAACAACCTATACAGTTTTCTTTTGTTATTTCTGCGTAGTAATTCGTGGCAAATAGTTCTGCTGGATTTGGAAATTGTTTTGCAGCGGTTAGAACTCCACAGCAGCAGCCACAACAGATACAGATGCAGAAAGGCTCTCTTGTATTTCCAGGTTGAAGAACCATACCTTCTCGTTCAGCTCTATCTAAAATTGCCAGGCATTCCTTTTTGGAGATTTCTCGAACCTGTTTTCTGGCAGCATAGCTTTTACTGCCAAATATCAAACATATCTCGATATTATCTGTGCGTTTACAGTGATTTCCCAGCAGTTCTTCACCTTGTTTGCAGATGCAGTTTGCTACCTGGATGGGTTTATCAACATTTTGCACGAAACTTCGCATATCATCATAAGTTGCTATTTTATATTCTGGAGCTAAAGCTTTCCAATGTGGAGAAGTTCTTAGTTGAGGAATTGCAGTTCGATGAAATTCTTCTGCAAAAGCTTCATCAAAATATTCATTCATGTCTTTCATGAATTCTGGAGTAAGTTTATCCACATGATATTCAAACATTCCAATAGCCAGCATAGCATTGGAATAACGCCAGGAACCTTCTTTACCTGACCGCTCCAGACATCCTTTCATGAACATTTCATGCAGATGATCTGTTATCTCTTTTTCGGTTAACTCAATCTGGAATATATCCTGAAAGCGTCGAAATACTTTTACCGGTCTTTTGGGTGCAAGATTCAAACAACATGCAATCCTGGCTTCAATTGGTGTGAACAGGAATTTCAAGATTCTGATTTCTACACCGGAATCTGTTGCCGGCATGCCAATCGGAAAATTATCAAGATGTTGCTGGAGCCGACGGTAGATCTGTTCGTCAGATATTTTATTCATAATTTGTGCTCATAAATTTACCAATTAAATATGAAAATATTTCTTCAACTCAGAATCTTTTTTATTTATTCTTAGCTGGAAATATATGAAAAATCCACTTACAGGTAAAATACAGGCAAAAGCGACCAGAGACCAGCTGACCATCAAATTTTCCTGATGAAATTTATTTAAGATCACTTCCAAACAAAGCAGGAAAATACCAACTGCTAATGTGCCGACAGATAGTGATAAGAAAGTGGATAATTTAAAGGAACGTATCCAGAGAATTACCAGAAGAAAAAGAATGCCGACTACCACAATGATAGGCAGGGCTAAACTGAAAAACCAGGAATATACGGGAATAAATCGATCCAGGAACCAGAGGAAAATAAGAAAATTGATTGTTTCCAGGACTACAAGTAGATATGGTTTTTTAATGAGATGATGAATAAGAAAAACAAATAACCAACAGAAAATGATCGAGCTCAGAGGAATGCGAGACCAGGTTAGATCTGCACCATAAGCAAAATCTACAGCGGCAACTACAATCGCCCCTGCAGCAGAAAAAAAAGAAAACAATTCCATTAAGAATGGACTATGGATTTTTTGCTTCTTTGTAATAGGTGTAACAGCATGCTTTTCTTCATGCACTATTACCTTTTCTCCCAGAGTGGCCTGGCAAAGCGGACATTTCTTCTTAGTACTTTCTATCTCTACACCACAATTTTTACAAATTGGCATATATCAAATCTCCCTTATAGAAACGGAAATCCCATCTTCCACAAGTTTTGTAAAGAAAAGTCTTTCTAATTCTGTACTTTCAACCACACTGCTAAAATTTATTGTCAGCTCATTTTGATAGGACAGAACAACGCAGCTCTTCTTTATACCATGATTTGGAACAAGAATGCAATCAAAAGATTTTAAAAATTCTTTTGCTTTATCAGGAATAATAATTTTGCCTAAATTGGAAATTACACCTGAATAGCAATTCTCTCCTAATCTACTGTAAAGCGCTGTTAGATAAATGTCCTTAATAAATAATGGGATTATGCGTATAATGGGATTGAGTTCACCCCCAACATTGCGCGAAGTCTGTCTGCCAAGTTCTTTGCTGTCTATTTGCATTTGCATACTGTGATGAACTTTTTTCAGAATTTCTTTAAAAGTAAATTCTCCTAATTTCAAATCCAATTCAGGAGAAACATAAAGTGAGAAATTCCGCATTGTCTGGGAGGGATAGAATTTTCTCATGTTAACAGGTACTTCCAATCTTATAATCGAATTCTTCAATTTAAGCGTTTTTGCTTTCTGTTTATAGATATGCATCAAACTAAACATGTAGACGGCTGTTAAATATTCAGTTAAAGATACTTGATTTTGACGTGATATAATAATGACATTATCTAATTGGAGTTTACCTGTGATCAATTTAAAACTTTTATCAGAAAATGGTTTATCCGGAATATGGAAAGCTTTAGGCAGGGCATCTGGCTGAGGAAGGTTTCCTGGAAAAAACTTCCTGTGACTATCTTCAAATTCATTGGCTGAAGGTGCATCATCAGGATGAGGAATACCCTCTATTCTATCTATTTTTACACCTTCAATCCGCAAGTATTCAAAAACCAGAGCCAGCAAGAATCTAATACCGCCATTGCCGTCGGTAATGATATGGGAGAAATCCAGAGCAATCGTGTTTTCCCGAATGCAGATCTTGATGAGATGCGCGGTTTTTTGATTAAGATCGAAAGTTGCAGTAGGGATAGGTTCCATTAATTCTATTGGTGGAACATCTTGATGTCTTTGCAGATAATACCAGAAAAATCCTCGGCGCAAATAAACTTGAAAATACGGACAACGCTCCAGAAGTCTTTCCCAGGCATATTGCAGAGTTTTCAATTTAATAGGAGAATTTAGAGTAACTGCTAATCTAAATTGAGCTGGAGACTTCTTGTTGGAAGTAGCTGGATAGATCTTGGCAGCATTATCTAATTTTAACCAATCTTTTTTTTGATCCATATTTCCTCTCAATCTTTAGAATATTAATTTCAAATAGTAGTGTTGGATGTCAAAAGAAAAGGTAGAAAAAGTTATACGACCTCCATGTATAGGCAGGAAGTAACCTCGAAAATATGTCTTGGATGAATTATCAACAAATACAAATTAAAATATCTATTACTTAAAACCTTGTACCTAAAACCCTATACCTCTTTCAATAAATGCTTATAATTATTTTTATAGGAATTCACTGCTTTGGATACCGGATAAATTTCCATATCATCACTGATATATGGTTTTAAAAGATTCAATAGTTCTTTCTGCTCGTTCTGCTGCAGCCACTTTTCTTCATCTTGCCTGGGAAGGATAACCGGCATGCGATCGTGGATTTCTCGCATTATTTCATTTGCTTGCGTTGTGATGATGGAGCAGGTTCTCAGCGAAGAGCCATCGGGATGATGCCACTCTTCCCAGATGCCGGCAAAAGTAAAAAGTTCACGATCTTTCAAGTGGATAAAATACGGTTGTTTTTCCGGTTTTTTCCATTCGTAAAAGCCATTGGCAGGAATCAGGCAGCGCCGATAGCGGAAAGCAGCTTTGAAGCTGGGTTTTTGATTGATCGTTTCAGCTCTTGTGTTTATCATTCGGTAACCTATCTTGGGATCTTTGGCCCAGAAAGGAACTAATCCCCATTTTACAGGTTCCAGAATTTTTTTGCTGTGAACAGTCATTACAATTGGAATGATCTGACCCGGAGCAACATTGAAATTTGATTCCAATTCTCCTATTTTATTCAAAATATCTGCATATTCTTTTATTGCGCTAAAACTGCTGTATAACGCAAATCTTCCACACATAAAAAAACTCCTTGTAACTCGTTCTTTGTAACTCGTTCACTCCTGAACGAGAAAAGCCCACGGTCAAGAGTGACTCTAACACATGCAACTCGTTCACTTCTTTTCTGTAATAGTGTTCATTATCACCATTGCGAAGGTACACACCTCCCGGCTAAAGCCGTACTCCTCTCCAGAGGAGAATTAACCATTCGCAAGGTAGCAAGTCAATCTCCAACCACCAATTCCGTTTCTGCAAAGAACGGCAGAACCTGCTGTTTATTTTGCTGATCATGCAGCCACACCAGGTTACTCACACTTAAACCCAAGAGTCTAATACTGCATTTGGGACCCAAAGTTTCCAGTAGAAGTTTACGTCCCACTTGCAACATCAGTTTGTCGTCATCAAACGGCAACTCAAAAGTCTTGCTTCTACTCACAACGTCAAAGTTGGCATACTTGATCTTCACCGTCAAAGTTTTTGCTTTAAATTTCTTTTCCTGCATTTTTCCACTGATCTTTTGTGAGATTGTTTTCAGTATGTTCAGCATCTCTTCCACATCTGTAATATCTTTGGCAAAAGTGCGTTCACATCCTAATGATTTACGAATTCTGCTGGTCGTCACTTTCCGGTTATCGATTCCACGAACGATGTAATAATAGAAATTTGCGACTTTTCCAAAATGTTTTACAAGTTCCTTAAGAGTTCGTTCTTTAAGATCTTTTCCATTGCGAATTCCCAGGTAATTCATCCGTTTTTCGGTTGCTTTGCCGATGCCGTGAAATTTACCGATGGGAAGTTCTTCCAGAACTCTCATCGCTTGCTTTGGAGTGATCACTGTCAAGCCGTCCGGTTTGTCCATATCGGAAGCGATCTTGGCCAGAAATTTATTGTAGGAAACTCCCGCAGATGCTGTGAGTTTGATTTTCTCAAAAATCTGTTTCCTGATCTCTCGGGCGATTTCGGTAGCACTTTCTGTATTCATTTTGTTTTCTGTTACATCCAGATAAGCTTCATCGATGGAAACCGGCTCTACCAGATCGGTATATTCATAGAAAATTTCTCTCACGATTTCAGCGGCTTCTCGAATTCGATTAAAATCAGGACGAACAAAAATGCCGTGCGGACATAATTTATGAGCCTGAAAACTGGGCATGGCGGAATGAATTCCGTATTTCCGCGCTTCGTAATTGCAGGTGGAAACCACACCGCGGCTATTTGCCGGTCCTCCACAGATAACCGGTTTGCCTTTTACTTCGGGATGATCGCGAATATAAACTGCAGCAAAGAAAGCATCCATATCCACGTGGATTATTTTGCGTATTTCAGTTTGTTTTTTCATTTTGTCAGCTCACGGATTCACACGGATTATCGCAGATTTGATTTTTCTTTTTTTCTACATTAAAGTTCTTCTTTGTAAGGGGAAAAGACGACGAATGTCGGCAAAGGGGTTTAGTTAGAATTAGTTCTTGATTTTGCAAACCCCCTTTTGTTCCACCTTCTGAAGGGGGACTTGATTCGTTATTCTGGCGAAATTCTCCTTTTAAGACGCCGTACTTAGCTTGAAGAAGTTGGGGTACAGCTTTTGCCGGGGGGTGTGTAAAACGGCGAGATGAAAAGCTATAAATAATTCCACGAGATTCTTCGATTGTAAAGCTATAGATGCCGCAGAAAGATGATTTTCTGCGAAAATTTATAGATTCCTCAGAAAGACGGGTTAAATTTTTCATCTCAAATTGCCTTTACCACGGGAATGTGTTTCCAACTTGTCGTGTAGCTGGGAGTAAGTGCCTGTCGTTTCATCTGCCAGGGTTTCTTGATACCTGATGCAGCGAAAGTAAGTCGATGATTTCCCATTTTTTCGTTGATCTCATCCATGCAATCCATGATTATCTTACGTTTATCATCCAGATAGCACGGCTCGAAGAAATCAAGTGGAACCTTGGTTTGATGCATAATATCAGATATCATTACGCCCGATTTTTTATAATTGTAGCCGGGACGGTAAATACGTTTCATCAGCACAGAAGCAGCATGCAGAAAATCGGGGGAATAGGCAGAGGGAAGAGGTAGACGGCCGGTAGCATAATTAGCGTATTGAGGTTCGTTTTTAAAGCGGTTGGTGGTGATGAAAACGGTGATCTGCGAGGCAACCTGGTTTTCTTCCCGCAATTTTTCCACAGCACGCAGGCAATATTCGGCGGTGGCTTCCTGCATATCGCGCAGTTCCGTAACCGATGAGCCGAATGATTTGGAAGAGACGATCTCTTTTTTGGGTGGAATATCTTCTTCCAAATCTATGCACGAAATGCCGCGCAGTTCTTTTACCATGCGCAATCCTACAATGGTCATTTTCTTTTGTATCCATTTATCCGGTGCTTTAGTAAGTTGGAAGGCATTTTCAATGCCGTTGCGGCGCAGCATTTTGGCATATTGCCTGCCCACTCCCCAGATATTTTCTACTTCCAGCCAGCGCAAAATCTTATCTTTATCGGGATGATCGGTGATATTGAAAACGCCTTCGATGAACGCATGTTTCTTGGCAAAACGATTGGCAACTTTGGCCAGCGTTTTGGTTGGCCCAATGCCCACGGAAACCGGCAATCCGGTATGCTGCCGGATCGTGTGTTTGATCTGCCAGCCATAATCTGTCAGATCCAAATGCTCAAAGCCTTTTAAAGAAAGAAATGCTTCATCAATGGAATACACTTCCACATCCGGCGAAAAATTGTGCAGCGTTTTCATCACACGGTTCGACATATCTCCATACAGCGTGTAATTGGAAGAGAACAGATGAATTCCATGTTTGCGGATAAATCTTTTATCGATCTTGAATGCTGCATCGCCACGTTTTATTCCCACTTTTTTCAGTTTGGAAGAAAGTGCCACGATGATACCGTCGTTATTGGAAAGAATGCCTACCGGTTTATCGGCCAGGTGCGGATTGAACACTTTCTCGCAGGAAGCGTAGAAGCTGTTACAATCAACCAGAGCAAAAATATCACGTGCCATTTTTTTAAATTCTCAATGAATATTTATCAATCGTCATTCTGACGTTTCCTGCACGTTGTTCTTTGGAAGAATCTTTGTTAGTACAAGAAGTGAAGCTAAAAGCAATCCCCCGAGATTCTTCGATGGTAAAGCTATAGATGCCGCCGAAAGATGATTTTCTACGAAAATTTATAGATTCCTCAGAAAGAAGTATTTCTTTTTCATCATTTTGACGAATTCTATATGCTGCTCCGAAGCTTTCATAGCGAGGTTGAATTGAACCATCAGGCAGAAAAAATAAATCTAATAAGATCATTTCACACCGTTTTATGCAGCGAATAAACGACTACACCCCAAATAACGAATTCCATGTCTTTGGTTATTTCCACTTTTGGATAGTCAGAATTTTCCGGCATCAGATACCACTTATTTTTTTCCTGCCAGAGCCGTTTCACAGTCAGTTCTCCATCCACGATGGCGATCACGATCTTCTTGTGAGCTGGTTCCAGTGAACGATCCACGATAAGAATATCGCCGGAAAAAATTCCGGCACCGGTCATGGAAAAACCATCTACCCGCACGAAATATGTAGCGCTGGGGTGAGCCACCAGAAATTCGTTCAGATCCAGAGTGTCTTCGATGTAATCCTGGGCTGGAGATGGAAAACCCGCCGGAATACGGTTACCCAGCAGCGGACGCAACAATGTTGTATTTTGCTGGAATCTGCTTAAGAATATAATTCTGTCCGTTTGGAAGTTCATTAATACCTCTACATTGGACTTGTCTCAAAGTATAACTTGAGACGAGAACAATGGCTCTGCTTTTTCTTTTCTGCAATTCTCGGCTCACGCTGAATCTGTGAGCCAGGTCTTGCAATTATCTCACTTATTACAATTCAATAAATTAACCGGTAAGATAATGTGTCAATAATAAAATTAACTAAAGAGTTAAAAATATGTTTTGGACTAAATTACTTTGACAAAAACCTTCCTTTACAAAATATCACTTTATAGATGTAAAAGGTGTTGGTTCATTTGTCTTGATTGAACCTTGAGTTGAATCAGATCGTCCTCGATCGTTTTAATCGAAAGAATTCCTCGCTGCTCTGCATCGGGGTTTTCCAAATTTTCTCCCCTGTTTGAGGGGAGATTCGGCAGTTGCCGGAGAGGGGTAAATAATGAAAATTCGATTTTCAGCTTGCTGAAATAAATTTAGCGAAATACACCTTGGCTCTGCCACGGTGATAGTCAAATTTAAGAATTTTCTTTGTTAAATAACTTTCGGGACGAAAGAACAAAATGGTGTGGACTCCTCGAGACGAGAAGTCCAACAAACAAATTGAAATTTATAAAAGGGAAATAATATGAAGCGAATTATAAAACGTGGTTTTGCCAGCGATAACAATGCCGGCGCACATCCAGCAGTTTTGCAGGCAATGATCGATGCCAACGAAGGACATGAAATCGGTTATGGAGATGATTATTTTACAGCGCAAGCAATCGAAGTGATCAAACAGCATTTTGGTGAAGATATTGCAGTTTTTCCTGTTTTCAACGGAACAGGAGCAAATGTTCTGAGCCTAAAAAATCTGACGGAATCTTTCAATTCGGTGATCTGTGCGGAAACTTCTCATATCAATGTAGATGAATGCGGAGCTCCGGAAAAGTTCACCGGCTGTAAACTGCTTCCTGTAGAAACAGAAAACGGCAAACTTATCATCGAAAAGATCAAGAAACACATGCATGGTTTTGGATTCGAACATCATTCTCAACCGGGAGTGATATCGATAACTCAAGTTTCTGAATTAGGAACAGTTTACACACCATCCGAAATCAAAATCTTGGCAGATTATGCCCATCAAAATAATATGTATCTGCACATGGATGGCGCACGTCTTTCCAATGCTGCTGCAAGTTTGGGGCTTGGTTTTAAAGAATTTACTGCAGATGCCGGAGTTGATGTACTTTCTTTTGGTCTTACCAAGAATGGAGCGATCAATGCAGAAGCTGTGATCTTCTTCGATACGGATTTGGTTAAAAATTTTAAATATTACCGCAAACAAGCCATGCAGCTTGGTTCCAAAATGCGTTTTATGGCAGTTCAATTTGAAGCCTTGCTTTATGGGAATATCTGGAAGGAGAACGCAGAACATGCCAATAGAATGGCTCAGCTTTTAGCAGATAAAATTTCCGAAATTTCTCAAATTAAAATCACGCAGAAAGTTGAATCAAATGGAGTTTTTGCGATAGTTCCGCCAGAAATAATTCCAAAATTACAAAAGGAATTTTTCTTTTACATGTGGGATGAACATGATTCCGAAGTGCGCTGGATGACCTCTTTCGATACAACAGAAAAAGATGTGGAACAGTTTGTGGAGTTGGTTAAGAAATTAGTTTAGAAAAAAAACCTTCCAGATTTCGAAAACCTGGAAGGTTAAATCTACTCTGAAAAGCTCTCTATCAGAAATTCTTGCATTTGAGACTTTCAGAATTTTTCAAGATCAATATAATTGACCTTGAAAGTGCTTAACTGGAAGCCTGTTTGGAAGAAGCCTTTTCAAGGTTTATTATTTCAACAATAAAACTTTTTTACTTCTTACTTCTTTCCCAACTTTCAATTTCACAAAATAAACTCCGCTGGAAACAGGTCGATTGTTGTAGTCGGTACCGTTCCAGACAACTACACTTTCACTCGTTCCTAAACTCCCGTTTGGGAACGTAAATGTCTTCACTTTCTGGCCTTTCAAATTATAGATATCTATGTTCGTAAAAAAAGACGTTTGCGTTACGTTAAAACTAATTGTTGTAGTTGGATTAAACGGATTGGGGGAAATATTCAAATCTAATTCTGGTTGGATCACGTCATTTCCTATTCCGGTAATTTCAGCCGTCAAAAGATAAGGATCGGTTGGGCTGCCGCAGGTTTCATTGTTCAGGAAATTCATAGTTTCATTGCAGGTATACACTTCATCGCTTGCTTCATCGTAGATCATGAAGCTTATTTCTTCACCATCGGTATCTCCAACAACAGTAAAATACCAGAAACCAAAATCGTAATAAGGTGGATTGGCTGGTTGCCAGGCTGCAATACTTCTGCAATCCGATTCTCCACCCGGTCCAAAAGCTCCGACCATATTATTTCCTGTATTATCAAATTCATTACCTTCAAATGTGATCGCAGCCATCACTACCATGGAATATTGAGTTCCGCTGATTACTGACCAATCTGGAATTTCATCGGTATTTGCATTTTCTTTTTTTTGTTTTGTTAGGATGGCATCTGTTCCACCGTACACCAGAATATCAGAAGCATTCATGTCAATTTTATAACCTTGATTTGGCTCCATCTGCAAAAGATCGCCAACCCAACTTCCGGGAGGATTGATATAATTAGCAGTTTGCGATTGACTTTTTACCTGATTTACATTCTGTGCGATAATATACAGAGCATCATCCAAAGGAATAATTGTGCGTGGATAATAGGCTATCCAATTCCAACTTTCTGTCAAATTGATCGGAGTGTTCACATCAATAGGTTCACCATTCAAAACAAAATCGTTAACGGGATTAGTCATATAAACCAGATATGCTTCGCCATCAGTAATCTCTGTTAAATTACCGATCCAGGTTTGAGAAGCTTCAAAATAGGTGGCAGATTGCGTTTGATTTTTAACCTGATAAATATTTGCGCCCAACGTTCCAAAAACATTGGAAATCGCTGGATCAATGGGATGTACGTAAAATGAAATCCAGTTCCAGTATTCTCCCAGATCGATCACTTGATTAATACTGAAATCGATATTCAAAGTATACGGATCTTCCGGAGTTCCCAAAGTTGAGTTATTATCAAAATATACAGTTTCCCAGCAATCATAAACTGCAGATGTGGAACTTTCGTAAACTTTAAAGCTGATTTCTTCATTTTGAATATTTCCTACTACAGTAAAAAACCAGTATCCATCCCAATATGGCAGATTGGGTTCCTGCCAGACAGCAACTCCACGACAATCATCTTCGCCACCGGGTCCAAAAGCTCCAATATGATTTATTCCATCATAAACAATCGGATCGGAACCAAACATAACTTCACACATTATTACCATGCTGTATTGTGTACCGGAAAGTGGTTCCCAATCGATAAGAGTAAAATCGATATTTTCAGTATTTTGCCCCTGAATCACTTCTACATCTGTTTGTGTAACTGTATTGTATCCGGAAAGTGAAGCCGTAATATTATATGTTCCAGGCACAGCAGGAAGTTCATAATATCCGCTGCTGTTGGGATGAACAGAATAAGTTCCATTGGAAACATCAGCATTTTGCAAATCACCGGCCGGCGGTGTTGTGGTGAGTAATGAAATAGTTCCTGTTATCAGATTGGAACCGACTGAAAGCAGATAAGGATCGGAGGGAGAACCAATTGTATCATTATCTTGAAAAATAAAAGTCTGATCGCAATCATAGATTTGATCGGAAGCTTCGTCATAGATTTTAAAGCTGATTTCCTCACCGTTTGTATTACCCACGATATTGAAATACCAGAAGCCCGGATTTCCTGATTCCCAACCTGCAATATCTCGGCAGTCGCTGATTCCACCAGGGCCAAACGCTGCAGCCATATTCGTTCCTGTACTTTCAAAATAAGAACCATTATAAAGAATTCTGGCGAATAGTATCATGGAATACTGAGTTCCGGTGATTGGCTGCCAATTGGGTGGATCGGCCGCAAGAAATGTAGACGAAACCAAAAAAAGCAAAATTATTATAAACTTAAATTTTTTCATTTTACCTCTGTTTTATCATTGGTTTTGTTTTTTCTGGAAACTTCCTCATCCAAAATGAGAGTATCGGAAGAAGCTGTAACCACATAAAACTTTCTGGTGTATTGTTCAAAATCAAAATCGATCCAGGTGGTATCTGATGTGTGACCAACAAGATTTTCTGAAGATTTTACGACATCAACAGTATCATCGGCATAAATGTAATAACTGTTTGCGTTTATTGAAGTTGACCAGGATAATGCTATAATTTCTCTAGTAGAATTGAATGAAATATTTACGTTTTGTGGAGGTAGAAGTAAGGTGAATTCCGAAGTTAAAGTATATGGATCACTGGGAGAACCAAATGTATCACCATCCTGAAAAATGAAAGTTTGATCACAATCATAGATCTGATCGGAAGCTTCATCATAGATTTTGAAGCTAATTTCTTCTCCGTTTGTATTACCCACGATATTGAAATACCAGAAGCCCGGATTTCCTGATTCCCAGCCTGCAATTTCTCGGCAATCATCGATTCCACCCGGACCGAAAGCTGCAGCCATATTTGTTCCAGAATTATCAAATGATGAATTATTGAAGATGATTGTGGTAAAAAGCACCATGGAATATTGAGTTCCAGTTATTTCCTGCCAGTTAGGAGGATCAGCAAAAATATTTAAGCTGATAAAACAGATAATAAATATCAGTATTATTTTCATGATTTTAAATGAAAATTTATAAAATCTCTCTCGAATAGATAATAATTCCCAGACCATATGAATACAGCCTGGGAATTAATTTTAACAATCTATTTCATCAAGAGACATTTACGGATTTCTTCGTGACCGTTCCACTTCAGTTTATAGAAATAAATTCCCGAACTTTGATCGCCGGCATTCCAAATGATATCATGGTTTCCAGCAGATTGCTGCCCATTAACCAATGTTTCTACTAACTGGCCTTTTGCATTGAAAATCTGTAGTTGAACTTTTCCGTCCTGTGGTAAATTATAGGAAATCAAAGTTTCCGGATTGAAGGGATTAGGATGGTTTTGAGCTACCTGGAATCGTTCTGAATTACTTGGAGTTATATTTTGCTTCTGGAAATTTATCTGGAATAATTCTCTGGGATTTCCGGTGATTTCATTTGGTTGATAAGTGATAGTTTCCTCTGAGAACAGAGTGGAATTCGAAGCATTATCGTACAATTTTAATCTTAAATTTTCGATTTCATCTCCGATGATAGTAAAATACCAGAGATCATTTTGCAGTGTTCCAATGCTGTGGCAAAGACCATCTTTATCAAAAATTCCAACAGAATAATTTTGATCATCTTTCAATTCTTCACCATTCAAATAAATCGAACTCATCAAGATCATATTGGAATCTGTTCCCGGCATCAATTGCCAGTTTGCCAGGTTGGAAGGATTAAGTTTGATCAGATTTTCGCGTGTTTCTTCTACATGCGGTGGATAATCCAGGAAAAGCGGATCGTCGGGTGTTATTTCGTCCGGCCAATAAAGAATGTAGGATATTCCGGGTTGCATGGTTGTAAGATCACCGATCCAACCTCCGTAATAAACAGCAGACTGGGTCTGAGTTTTGATCATAGTATCATCTACCACGCCGATACTTTCCAATGCTTCTTCCAGGGTCAATTCCGTTTGGGGTAGATAACTTATCCAATTGTAGAATTGCTGAAGTTGTATTCGATGTGTAAGAGGATTTATTTTTTCGCCGGAAAAGGTGTATCCATTGTATGAATTCAGCATATAAATTTTGTAACCTTCATAGTAGTTAAGAGAATCCAAACCTCCAAACCAATCGATCATAATCGGATCGTATTGGCCAAAATCGGTTTGAGATTTCACTTGTAAAATATCTGGAACTACTTCCAGAACATCAAATAAACCATCGATCAAGTAATCTGCTGGTTCCAGATTAAAAGATACCCAATTCCAATTATCCATCAGATCAAATTCCATATCATAAGAGGGTGAGTCGATTGTGAGATCAACTCCACTGGGATAAATCACGCAATCATCAAAAATAATTTCTTCATTACAATCTAAAATGGTATCGGTTTCTTCATTATAAAATTTAAACCAGATATTATCCAAGCCACTATCATTATCGCTGACGATGGTAATGTACCAATAACCGCCCAATGGCCAGTAATTTGTCCAGAAGACATGATTTCCACCTTCCCAGGTAGCAAGTCCCCGACATTCTTCGATCAGTCCAGTGGCCTGATCATAACCAAACGCTGCTAGCTGATTACTGCCTGTTTTCGACATGAATTCTCCATCATAAGTTACTGTGAAATAAGCTGTCATCACGTATTGCGTTCCAGTGATCGGCTGCCAGCCATCAATCAAGGTAAAATTGATATTGGGTGTCGTCTGGAAAGCAATCACTTGAATATCGCTTAGTATCATGGTCGAATAACCAGACAGGGAAGCGCTGACGTCATATGTTCCATTTAGAATATCTAACGAGTAAGTACCATCGGCAGCGGGAGAGACCGAAACTGTTCCTGCCGTGATGATAACATTTTCCACGTTTCCGGCACCTCCGAAAAGAGTTACAGTTCCTGTGATTGTTCCTTCATTCAATACCAGTGGCAGATAAAAATCGATTCCGGTTGTCTGCAGTCCCGATTCTACAACCACATCTTCCTGAATCTGCGTTTCATAGCCGGGAAGTTCTGCTGTAACATCATAAGTTCCAGGAGTGATTTCCAGAATATATTCGTAATACAAAATTGTACCTGGATTGAAAGGATCTTCTACTGGATAGGGATTTGTTATCAGGTTCCCCGCCGATACTTCCACGTTTTCCGGATTTCCGATTCCTTCTACTTCCACCTGACCGACAATTTCTCCAGGTGGTGGTGGAGAGAGAGTTAAGTTGATTACAACAAGTTCATTTTGAACAACTAAATTATCAAATCCACTCGAACTATAACCAGTCAATGTAGCAACCAGATCATAAGTTCCAGCCACCAGACTGAGCATATAGTTTCCATCTGCATCAGGATTCGTAGTATAAACAGTTCCGGGTGGAGTAGTTAAGGTAGCAGTTACCAAAACGTCTTCCACGCTTCCGGTTCCGCCATCCAGTGTTATAGTTCCGGTAATGCCGTTTTGTGCAAAGAAAAAAGCTCCCATATCGGTATTTGTGCCATCGGGATCCAGGGGACTATTGGGATCACCAGTATCGATACAGGGAGATTTAGTTTCATCGGGAGTGGGGATGTTTGCCCAAGTAAGTGAATAATCTCCGTTGGTTGGATCAGCAAAAAGCGGATCTTCATCGATACATCCAGTTCCAAAATAACTCTGTCCGGTAGCGGATTCCAAATCGGAATAAGTAGCCGATAACGAGGCAGTCGGTTCCAGATAGATATTATTTGTTGCATCTCCCCAAACAATAGAATTCAGTATAGTAATGTTAGAATTATAAAGTGCTGCAAGTCCAGAACCTGATTGATTGGCGACATTGTAGGCGATTGAACAATTTGTAATTTCCGGATTTGAACCGTTGAAAGCTGAAACACCGCCACCGTTCCATTCCGTAAAGTTATCTGCAATAAGTACATAGTTCAAGGTAGGATCGGAAGCATAGCAGTTGATTCCTCCACCATCATATTGAGAAACATTATCTGTGATTTCTACATTTTCGAATATAACATCAGAATAAGATATATACAAACCACCACCAGCACCGGATGCAACATTGTCATAAATTTTTGAATCGTAAATTTCAATATTTGAAGCATTACAATAAATTGCACCTCCTGTTGTAGCGGAATTGTTATTAAAATTGCAATTATAAAATTCAGGTACCGAATTGTAACAATAAATTACTCCTCCGCGGTAGTCCGATCCAGATCCAGTAGCATTACCATATTCAAAATTACAATAATGGAATTGAGAAGGGTCCAGTCCATTTGTGTATGTATCATAAAATCTTAATCCATGCCAACCTTCTGTGGTATTTAGAGCCGTAAATGTAATTGAATTACCATCAACTCCGTTCGCTAAAATTCGACCATAAACATAGAATTTGTAATATCCGGAAAATTGGATATCGACTCCCGCATCGATGACGAGTTGATCTCCACTTGCCAGTTCAATCTCTCCATCGATAATGTAAGGGCTTTCTGCTGCAGTCCAGTCCAGATCTATCAATACTCCGGCTGGAATGTTTGTTTGTGCTGCCAAAAAGGCAAATGAACAAATAATAATTATTACGCTATAAACTCTTTTCATGGCTACCTCCCGTGCCAAACTTATGGTTTAACTTGGATTATTTTCAATCCTACATTGTCTGTGATATAGGCATAACTTCCCACAACACAGATCGATATTGGTTCACTATTCATTTCTATATTTCCCAAAATGTCGGGATGATTATAATCACTAGCATCTATAACATAGAAACCTAATTCTTTGTCAACAAAATAAGCAAAACCTTCTTCTGCCCATACTCCATAAACATAACCATCAGTATCAATTCTGGATACTTCTGTTGGATTTGTTTGATCTGATACATCAATTATTTTCATGCCGTTTTCACCATCTGCCACATAGGCATAATCTCCAACAACATGTATATCAATAAAGCTGCCAGAAGTGTCTTCTTCACCTACTAGAACAGGATTTGCATGGTCTGTGATATCAAATATTTTCAAACCTTCAATACCTTCAGCAACATAAGCATAATTTCCACTAACAAATACATCTCTGGCATTTTCAAGATCGTAATTTGCTACTTGATGAAGATCCGAACCGGCAATATAAATTATTGAAAAACCTGCATTACCTTCTGCAATATAGGCATAATCTCCACTAACAAAAATATTCTTGGGAATTCCCTGCGTGTCTGAATAGCCGATTAATACGGGTTCAGTGAGACTTGCAATATCAAGTTTGTGAATTCTTCCCGGATCGGTAGGCGTGGAATGTGTAGCTACATACGCAATATTTCCAATGACATATGATGATAATGTTCTGTCAGCAAGTTCATAATATCCTAAAACTTCAGGAACATTTGGTTGGAAACAATCAATTACTGCTAAACCATAATATTCATCTGAAACAAAGGCAGTCCAATCTGAAAAATAAACTTCCAAGGCATTACCAGGTGTTTGCACTTCCCCAACGATCTGCAGATTGATATTGATCGTATCAACTTCGCTATAAACTGAGAAAAGTGTATCCTGAAAAGCCCGAACACGATAATACAGAGTTGCGCATTGAAATTCAATATCATCTACATAGGTTGTTACATTGCTGTCTACTACAGTATATTCATTATTCCAATCATCATCACCTACTTTTCGGTCTATGGAAAAACCATCCTCACCTGTAGAATTATCAGTCCAATTCAAACGGATCTTATCTTCGTCCAGAACAACTGTATACAATCCAGATGGTGAGAGTAGAGTTTGAAATAAACTATCTTGTGCAGAAGGAGAAGTTTCAGACCCGAAATATGCCGAAACTCTGTAATAAAGTGTATCAAATAGTGCAGCTTCATCCGTAACTTCTGTCGTGTTCTCGGCCAATTTGAAATATTTGTTATTCCAGTTTCCATTACCAATTTTCTTATCGACATAATAACCTTCTTCGCCCACGCAGCGATCGAACCAGCTGATCTCTACATTAGATTGATCTACTGTTTCCACTTCTACATCGTAGGGTGCAGTATTGGCAGACATGTAGGCATCAGCTTCGGAATACTGCGAAAAAAGTGCTGTTTCCAAATTGTAATAACGAACTTTGTAGGCATATACCAGGCTGTCATCTGTTGGAATGTAATCGAAATATTCAAATGTGTCACTATCAACCTGAGCAAAATATTCATCCCAGGGCTCTTCTCCAACTTTTTTTGCGATAAAGAATTCCAGTGTGTCGCCTTCTGAATTATCGTAAAGCCATGAAATTTTTACTATACCTGTGGAAGTTTTTTCTACCGTTAGATTGTAAGGAACATCTCCGGCTACCGGTGCAGTGGCATCTCCGCAACAATACAGCAAAACTGAAATTAGCGGAATAACCAGAATCTTCAGGATTTTCATAATCACTTCCTATGATTTAACATCATCATTTAAACCTATTGATTTTTAAAAGTTTCTTTTGCTTTGTTGAATTCATCAGTTTCGTGTTGAATTTGATCATCTAAAGATTGCATTCTATCCTTTCGCTCGGAAACAGGATCAATTATTTCAGCTTTTAAAACTATGATCATTTCATTTGTATTTACTGAATAACTATTATAACCAAAAATATAACGCAATCCAAATAACCACCAGGGAAGATCTTTTAAAATTGGAACTCCGGCTCGTACTGTTTGCCTGTCCGTATCATACAAACCACCGATCACAGTTTCTTCTCCATCAAACAATAAAACATCTGTTGATGAACTGCTTTTATCGATGATCGTGGTAACAGTACCAGGTGAAGCACTGCTTTTTTCTACGCTTGCAGAAAGAAAGATAGCTTCTTCGCCATCCCGTTCGATTATGGTTGGAGTTACATTCAAAATAATACCAGTAGAGAAAAACGATTCAGTTGTATTTCCTGCTTCATCCAGTCTTTTCACCGAGAAATCCTGGCCCACCTGAATGGTTCCGTTTTTGCCTGAAAGTACCGTTACACTTGGCCGGGCAACCACTGAACCTTTTTGATATTGTTCCAGGATTCTAAGTAATACATCCAATTGGATATTTACGTTTCCTGTTTGCATGTTATAACTGGTGGCTGCATTGAAAATGTCATCGCTTACACTGTTTGCACCTTTAAAGTTTACCTGAGCAACAACGTCTCCACCAAACAACGTAGACCAGTCTATTCCGATATCCCTGGACAAAGTTTTATCTGTTTTGAAGAAAATAGAACTGATTCTTACTTGTTTACTGAGCGGTGTTATTCCCGCTAAAGATTCATCACCAGCAGCTGCTCCTAATTCTTCTTCGATCATTGGATCGGTAACCATATAAGAACCAGGTCGTTCCTCCAAGTCCAGATTATGAAGCTGAACGATCAGTTCCAGAGCATCTTTCCAATACAATTTATGAACTGGAATACCAACAGCCTCATTATTTGAGCTGGTCGTGATTATCTTCTTGTTTTCAAACTGCAAGGAAATGACTTCAATTGCTCGAAGAGCAGCTACTATGTTCGTATTTCGGGAAATACTGATCAATTCTTCTGGTTGATAACTCATAGTTTCGTCAATATCTTCCTGTGCAAACAGAGTAAATAAGCAACTAAGTAAAACCATTAATATTATTTTTTTCATAAATTAATCCTCATACTGCCTTAAAATCAAAATATATTCTTTGGGAAGTCCTGTTTTATTTGTAATGAAAACAGCATTCTGATCTTCCCAGTTTATTCTATCCAAATAACCATAAGCGATCTTATCACCAGGAACTATAACCTGGATCTTGCCGTTTTTATCTAAAATAAATACTTTATCCGGTGTTAATCCTATCATTCTACTTGCGTAGATATCTATAAATCTTTCTTCATGAACATCTGGGATTGGGCCATGAATACGAGGAATAAATGGATGATAATCCAGATTTTTGTATCTAAGATATCGGAAAGGAATGTCATCAACTTCTACGGCATTTTCTTCATAAAAGGCTGTAATTACTAATGAAAAATACACATAATCACTTGGTATGTCTTCTTCGGGTTCTACGCCAGATAACCTTATCGATTTGATTATGTAGAGCATGAATTGATTTTCTAATTGATAGATAAATGTATATAAAGATGTAAGTGCCCCTCGGCCTATTATGGAATAGGAATTAAAATTAGCTGTTTCTCGCTGGCCGCTTTCTACAAATTTAAAATCAAATCGAAGGTCTGGACAGTAATTCTCGCAGATATCAAGAAGATAAGCATAAGTAATTGTAGGATTGTTGTCCTTTGCGATTAATTTACTTTCGCTTTTCACTCTTCTTTCCAATTCATCCAGAGATTGAACAAGAACATCCTGGTCTTTCATGTCAGGGTTTGCTCTTCGTAAATTATCAAGCTGTGCCTGGTTTTCATCAAGTCGATTTTTTATTTCCTTCATTTTTTTAGCGGACTGATAGTTATTTATAAATGAAAAGGCAACTACACAAATAAGCAATCCAACTAAAATGAGCGTATTCCTAAGAGCATAAGGCATACTAAATAACTCCTCGACTTGCTAACATTATTTATTCTCCAATTTGCTCAGTTTATATTTGGCTGCTACAGCAAGCTCGTCTTGTGGATAATCGGCTATTAAATTGTTCCAGCTTGCTCTTGCCATATTTTTCTCTCCAAGTTTTTCCCAGCAATTTCCAAGCATCATAAGTGCATCGGGTGCTTTCTTGCCACGTCCCTGGAAGATTGTTTCGAATACTTCCATTGCTTCATTATAACGTTTTAGAAGATAAAGGCATTCTCCTTTGTAATAGGTTACATTATATGCCAAATTATGATCTGGATATTGTCGCAGAAAGTCATTGAAGAGTTTGATTGCAGATTGGTAATCACCAGCAAAATATACATCCAGAGTATGTCTGTATTCTCTTACCACTTGATCATCTGAGACTTGTTCCTGCTGCTGAGTTTCAGTTTCGGACACAGTTTTAGTTTCTTCTTCAGTTTCCTGAAGTATTCTTTCGGCATCTTCTTTTTGTTCATCCGATTGTTGTGAAGTCTGTTTAATTATAAGATCTTCATTCATTCTGATTTCAGTTGCATCAGGATACAGATATGTGATATCGAATTGCCAGAGATTTTGATCTTCGATTTGATAGCGGGAAATTGAAGAAATACTTCCTTCAGGGAAAAGTTCAGAAACTTCAAGAATTCCCCTGCGATTAGTAGTATATCCGGTAATTGAAAAACCCCCATTATCGCTGGCGATATTTTCCAGCCAGCTCAAAGGATTTCTATCTAATGAATTGGAAAAAGTATCCAAAATATAATACCAGATATTTTTGTTTCCAGAGAGAGCTTTTACTTTTTCAAAGTTTTGTTCCAGAGCGCTCATTTTAGATTTGATCTCATTGAGTTTTGTGATCAAACCCCGATTACGCCGTAATTCGCTTTCTACGGTGTAGTTATCTTGCTCGTATGTAACGATCTTCTCTTTAATGTTCAAATTTCGAACAGTTCCGGAAAAGGCAAAATAGAAAATTAGCGCTAAAATTACAAATCCGTGCCAGGCAATCTTAAAGTATTTTTGGTTTTCTATAACCTTGGCAGGTAATAAATTAGATTTAAAAAAATCTTTATTTTTGGGTTGTAAAGCTTTCCAGGCCAACGAAATTGGAATGGCATATTTTGCAATTACTTCATCTGTAAGATCGTTCTGTCTTGCTTCTGGAATTTTCAGTTTTGGTAGTTCTAATCTATGAATTTGACCATCATCGGTAGATTTTTCACGGAAGAATTCCAGATCTTCATCCGAAACACGATCTCCCATCAGAATTACATTTTTGGTGATCTGCATATCCGAGATATCCTGTTCCAGGATCACTTTGGAATAAATAGCCTGTCTTGTTGCAATATCATCACCTTCTGGAACAATGATCGGGAAGGTTTTGATGTGAACACCTTCCTTCATTACGATACCTACTTTGTATTCGTTGCCAATGTATAAAAGAAGAACGTATTCATCTTCTTTGCATTCGTAGTTATGTTTAACTAAATTTATAAGAGCCAATTCATTTGTGTCTACATGATTATAGAAATATCTTTCCTTAGAAAGGCTGAGGTTTATATCTCTCAGGGCATGGAACAATTCCAATTTACCACGATGAACAAAAGCTACTCCGGATTTGTTGGGGTTTATAACATAATCGAGTATATAATCTTTGGTTTTAATTTCTTCTGGAGTCAGCATTTCCTGCTGAAGTTTTTTTCTTAATTTAGATTTGGCATAAGCTGCATCAAAATGAAAATAGGAGATCCTTTCATCATTTGCATTCATCCCGATCTTGCCTTTTTCCAAAGGATAGACTTGAAGGAAATTCTGCAGCTCTTTTAAACCGGGAAGAGATTCATCTTTTTTTGTTACCAGTTCATCAAGGTCTTCGGAAGATTCAATATCGGTTGTGACATCTAATTCAAAATCTTCCGTATTCAGATCATCCAGATCAGCAAATTCTGCTTCTTCATCCGGCAATTTACTTATTTTGTCTTCAACGTCTTCTTCCTGTCGGAAAAAAGGAGTGGAAATAAGTGTTTCTCCAACTTGTTCCAGAATAACATTGTTATCTTTTAAGTTGAGCTGTGCTACTTTGATCATCAGCCCATCTTGAAAAACACCAAATGCTATCTTTTCTTTTTTAGCCATTTCTTATTACTCTCATTAACTGGAATATTGGATTAACTGATTCATTCGTTTCGTATTGTTTGCATAATTTAACGCAGTATCTTTGGTGATCTTACCAGTTATGTAATGATTATATAGATCTTGTTCCATGGTAATCATTCCACTTTTTTTGCCTTCATTAATCATCTGATAAATTTCACCTATGTTTTTATTTCTAATTGCAGCTTTTACTGAAGAATCAACAGAAAGAACTTCTTTACACATCAGAAGATCACCTTTTTTGGTCGGCACTAATTTCTGAGAGATGATAACTCTGAGTGTATCTGCCAGGCGCATTCTAACTCTTTCCTGTTCTGCTGGTGGAAATTCTGCAATAATTCTGTGAATACTATCAACAGCATTGCTTGTATGAAGTGTGCTGAAGACTTTGTGTCCACTATCTGTAGCTTCCAGCACTGTTGCTATTGTCTGGGGATCGCGCATTTCTCCTACAACAATTATATCAGGATCTTGCCGAAAAGCCTGGTGAGTTCCTTTTTGAAATGATTCGACATCATCACCTACTTCTCTGTGGCGAACAATACATTTTATTGAATCGTGAACAAATTCGATAGGATTGCTGATGATAACAATATGACCGTGATTAATTTTGTTATTCATATCAATAATAGAATCCAAGGTTGTACTTTTGCCGGAACCAGTAATACCTGTTACCAGATACAATCCTGATTTCTCATATTTCAAGTTTAGCTGTCTGTTTATTGAATCGGCAAATCCCAGCTCTGTAATATGCATAAGATGATCATTTATTCGGCGAAAATTAGCGACAATCTCATTACATTCAAAATAGACGTTCCCTCGAAAGCGAGTAGGTTTACTATTACCATTTTCTAAATCGAAACTCATGGAAAAATCGATGTTTTTTTTCTCTAAAAGTGTATAAATTTGATTTTGATTCAATATGGCTAGCAGCATACACGTTATTTCATCTTCGGTGTAACGGCCTAATTTTTTGTAGGGATTTTTTAATCCAAAAATTCGCAACCATATAAAACCATTGCAACCGGGCCCACCAATATCTATATCGGAAGCTTCATAACTTCTCATTTGTTTCATTAGTGATTTCAAATCATGATAAGCTTCTTCTCTCCAAGATTCGTGTTTCATCAAGAGCTTGTCTATAGAAGCAGCTCTTTCTGCACCTGATTGAAATCCAGGAATCGAATTTTGCAGCTCAGTTAAAAATGAAAAACCCATACAACCTCAATATAAAACCCTTTCCACCATTTATTTATAACCAATCAGCGTTTATAAAATCTATATGTCAAGACAATAATAATTCTGTTAACATATATATATATATAAGAAAACTGATTTTTGTGTTAATTCTTGATAGTTGATGAATAAACAACTATGATGGATTTCCGGACATTAATTTCAGCATTACAATACGCTGCAAAGATTTACGCCATTTGAAAAAAGTGCTGTTAATAAGGTTTATCATGAATCTTTTAAGAAGTTTTTCACCTTTGTAGGCAAAGAATTCAAGAAGTTGTTTGCGATCGAAATGTCTTACTTTTACTTCGGTTTCTGCCCGTAGAGAAGTAAACGTGGATCCTGCTAAAATGAAGCTTTCTTCGCCACAGGTGTCCCATTTTTGAAGATAATCTACAATTGTATTGTTCATCCACATGGAAATCTCACCATTTTCCAAAATCAGGATGGAGCCTGCTTCTTCAGTTCCCAATGGAATTTTATCTCCAACTGAGTATTTTTTCACTCTTCCCAGTGTCATAAAATCTATTTTATCATCAACGGAAAATCCATGAAGTATGATCGGTTCACCTTTGCTAACGCCCTGTGATCCAGGATCAAAAGCTTTCTGCAGTGGGCCATA
This sequence comes from Candidatus Cloacimonadota bacterium, assembly GCA_021734245.1. Taxonomy (NCBI): domain Bacteria; kingdom Pseudomonadati; phylum Candidatus Cloacimonadota; species Candidatus Cloacimonadota bacterium. The sequence goes on from JAIPJH010000015.1 coordinate 31,836, forward strand.
AAGGTCATCTGAATATTTGAGACCAGCTTTAACTACTTCGAAAAGTTCATCGGCATTAATGGGTTTGGAAAGATATTGAAAAGCTCCGGCCTGAGTGGCTTCAACTGCGCCTTCCACGCTGGAAAATCCCGTAAGAATAACTACAACAGCCAATGGTTGTTTCAGTTTGATCTCCTGCATCAGTTCATAGCCGTTCATCTTGGGCATGGCCATGTCCAACAGGAAGAGATCGAACAATTCCAAATCCATTTTGCGAAGAGCATCTTCGCCATCAACAGCTTGCGTTACACTGTATCCTTCGTCTTCCAAAAGCTCGGTGCAAAGTTCTCGGATACTAACTTCGTCGTCCACAACCAAGATATTTTTCTTCATGTTTTCCTCGTTGAAATTAATCTTCTTTTTTAATATTTTCTCTGGCTTTTTTTACAAGTTCCAACTGCTTCAGTTTTTGAATTGATTCCATTAGATTATTTATCTTTGTAACAGATTGAGCCATTTGATTTCCAGCTTTTTCCAATTTTTGATCTTTGAATTCGTCTGCTGCCATCAAAACTCTGCGAATAGATAGTGAGATCACTGTGAGAGGATTATTGATGTCATGATCAAGATTTGCCAGTTTAGCAGATTCTTTTACCACTAATTTATATTGTTCTTCTTTCAGTCTATTCAAAATGATCTTTCGTTGATTTTCGGTAAGAGAGTTTTTAACTTCCAGTAAACTTTCTTCATTTTCTATCATGATATTTGAAATCTTTTTCAGCATATCACTAATAAAAGATGAAATAAATGCAATACCTGTAAAAAGGCCACAATAAGAGATCAGAAAAATAGTTTGGGAAGGAATATCGATGTTGAGTGGTTCTCCATTTACAGGAGTTAACCAGTCAAAATTATATAAGATCAAAAGAATCAATAAACATGTACTTCCAATCATTGCGGCGAGGATTCCTCCTGACTGTTCGATGGAAAGACTGGCAGTAATAACAGCTATCAAATAAATCCAGATAAACGGACTGGAAATACCACCGGTAAGATGCACAACCAAAGTTGCAAAAATTATATCAAGAACGATCTGAATAGCTCCGATCATATTGCTGCTTTTTAAAACCTGCATATGGAAAAGAATATTTAACACACTAATTCCCAGGAAAGTGGCAACAAACACTAATACAGGATAGATCTGATTTACTTGACTTACCTGAAGAATTCCTATTGCAAAAAGAATTAGAACAATAAACCAGCGCAGTTTTGACCACCATTTATACATTTGTACTTCGGGATTTACAAAATCTTTCTTTTCCATAATTTACTCCAAAAAACTAATCATAAAATATGCTAACAAAATTAAATTGCATTTCGGTAGGGAAGGTCACAGAACTCAGAAAATCTGAAACAGCTTCTACACTGAATTCAATTACTGGTGAACCGGAAATCACTGTAGCAGAAATTTCGGTTCCGCCTTCCACATAAAGCGCGCCTTCCACAGTTAAATTTCCTGTAATCCGCAATTCTCCTGTAACCCATAAAATACCATAAAAAGTACCACCCGAAAAATCTGCATCGCCGTCTATTACAGTTAAACCTGACCCCGACCAACCTGTAGTAGTAACTTTGAAACTATTACTTGGATCTGAAAATTTTACCCAGGTAATATCGGTGCAGGGACTTATGTTATTCGCTGGATCGATATAAAGGTTTGTAGCCAGAGACTCTACATAAGCTTTTGATACACCAAAGATTTCTTCGAAATTTAGAGGTGGATCACAGTTTGCATCGACATCTCCCACTACTGCTGCATTTCCCTTTATGATGATATCTCCATTGGCAGAAACTGCCGCTGTTATATTGGCAGGAACATAATTTACGACTGCACTGGCACTTTTCTGCACAGTATCATTTCCAGATGGATATGATACATAGGTAGTAACGAAAATTGAATCTCCGGTAATGCTTTCTTTATAATAAAGGCTGTCAATTGCACCTTCTAAAACATTAAAATTGGAAAAACTGAGAGAAGCTTCTCCATTTACGAAATTTAAAGAACCATCATAGAGTTTTTTTATGCTGTAATTCAAAGCTTCATTACTGAGAGACTTTGCCTGGATCTTTGCCATGCTGCGCCCTGTATTTTCTGCTGAATCTTCTCTTTTGTCTTTTTGTGCCAAAGTTAATACTGTAAACGAAACAGCAGCTATCAGCAATGCAATGATTACAACTTTTCCCATAATTTATTCCTTTTTTTAATTATCCCAGCTGATAATTTCTACGTTAGTTCCTTCATTCTCAGAAGTTAAAACATAATCATCTTCAATATCTTCATCATAATTAACGGTAGCATTACCAGTTAATTTTACAGTTTTGGAAGGAGAAGTGTTTACAAAGATGGATCCATTTACGACGCTGTTACCTGTCATTTTAAAGCTTCCGCCTTCTACCCAGATAAGACCGTCGAAACTTGCCTGACCGGTATCTTTAAAGTTTCCATCAACAATTAAAAGTCCACTTCCAGTCCAACGGCCAGACATGTGAAGAGTATTATTTCCGGTTAGTTCTACATAAGTAATTCCGTTTATAGGTGAAACTTTTGTGGGTGGATTTTTGTAATAATGATCTGCAATATTTTTATAATAACTCATCACTTCACCAAGATCAGCTTCGATGCTGAGAGTTGCGTTCTCATTTAAACCACCGTTAATTTCGGCATTGCCTTTTAATGTTACAGATTTACTACAATTAAAAGCATTACCGTTATTTATACTTGTTTCACCATCTCCACCCGATGTATAAAGAACTTTTGCCGAACTGTTGTATTGTTTATTTACACCACCAATATTTGAGCTTACGTAGGCAGTAATTGTAACGGTAGCACTGGATTCCGAATCGTCTTCATTTTCATTTTCTTCGTCTTCTTCCTCTTCTTCGTTACCATTTCCATTTCCATTTCCGTTGCCATTTCCGTTGCCATTTCCGTTACCCTTATTTTTGTTACCTCTACCACAGATTAGGGAATTATCCTGCCAGCTAAAAACGATGTCATCATCATCATCATCATTTCCGGAGCTTGTATCGATAACATAGACTATGCTGTCGATGGTACCATCAATTACGGTAAAATTGGAGAAAACCTGAGAAACCCGGGCTTGCGTAAGGTCTATTCTTCCTTCTAAAAGCTGATTGATTCCATATCGAAGAGCTTCATTGCTGAGAGATTTCGCTTTTATGCTTGCCATCCCTTTGGCAATTTGATCAGGTGCTTCAACTTTTCTGTTATTGATCTGTAAAGCTATCGTAGAAAATATTGCTGTTACTAAAACTATAATAATTACTAAAGTTCTTCCCATAATATATCTCCTTTAATTATCCCAACTTAAAGTTTCAATTGTATCTGCGCTGGTTCCACCTGGAATGGTTATCAAGCTCGAAACGATAGTTTCATTATATTCTACATAAGAATTTCCCGAAAGCTTTACGGTGTCTGTCGTGTTAACAAATATTGCACCTTCTACATCACTTTGGCCACTCATCTGAAAACTGCCGCCTTCTACCCACATAACTCCATCAAAATCTGCCTGGCCTGTATCTTTAAAATTTCCATCAACTATCAAAATACCATCACCAGACCAGTTGCCAGACATGTGCAGACTTTTGTTACCTGTCAATTCTACGTAAGTAATACCAGTAATTGGGGAGATGCTTGTTTTTGGATTTTTATAATAATGATCTGCCATTGCTTTCATTTCTGCCATTGTATGCTCGAAAGTTGAAACGAAATTCATAGTTATGTTTTCATTCAAATCGCCCACGATCTCTGCATTTCCTTTCATTGTTACTTCTTTACTGCAATTAAATGCACCGATAGCACTTCCTGTATCAAGATGGATTTGTGCAGTGCTGGCAAATAATTTTCTTTTTCCAGAAAAGCGAGATGAAACATAAGATATTATTGTAATAGTGTCGGCAGTAGAATTCATCTCATATTTTATACTATCTATAGTTCCATCTATTACATCAAAATTTGTAAAAGTTTGAAGGTATTCTGTTTGAGTGAGTGGAATATTGCCTTGTGATATTTGATTTATTCCATATTTAAGGGCTTCATTGCTGAGGGATTTTGCTTTAATATGAGCTAAACCTTTTGCCACTACTTCTGGTGATTCTTCTCTTCTATTATTTATGGAAACTGCGATCGTAGCGATTACAACCGTAAGTAATAGAACAGAAATTATCAGTACTCTTCCCATTTTTTACCTCATAAGATCATAAATATAGATTTTTAAAATATTTCCAGATTACTGTGGGATATCTAACTAATCTTTTATCAATATCCGAGCGATAGGTTTCGAAAGAAAAATTAAAATCAAATTTGGCAGATCTAATAGAATTTAGATTACTGCCAGGACTGGCAATTGCAGTATTGTTTACATCATAATAAGTAATATTCAAAGGAGTTGCCATCCAAAAAGGACCGAGAACGGGATTCGACATATCATTGATATAAACATAAAGAGGATAGGAGCTATTAACGGCAGTTTCAGTTAAAATGTAAAATGTACTTACACTGGAAGTAGTAGTTAACTGACCACGAAATTTAAATGAACTCGAGGTAGCTTCTATAATCGGATCGATGCCACTGGGAACTCCTGCCCCAACTTTGGATAGATAACTTTCCAAACCAGAATAACTAATACCCCCAATAATTCTTCCACTCAATAGATTTTCAGCCAATTCACTTAAGATCATCTGCTGCTGCATATTATAACTGAGAGCCTGCATATTCATGATAGCACCGAAAACCATCAACAGAATCAGTCCACCTGTGACAGAAGCACCCAGAGTATCAAGTAAGGCATTCATAATTACATTCCAATTTCAAAAAATACTTTGCTGAAAGGATTACTTTGAGTTCCAATATATAAAGTGTCTCCGGCAGCTGAAACACAGTTCATACGCACGTCGACTCTGATATAAGAAGAATCTGGTGATGAAGTGCTGCCCAAACTATCGGCATAACTTGTAGTAAGATTTACATTGTATATGTTATTGCCAACAGTTTCTGTTGTCTGCAAACCGTTAAAATTAGTATGAACATCATCAAATTCAATAACAGGACTGCTGCCTAACAACTCCGATTCGATCTGCTGGAAATATCTATCTGCTATTTTCTGCCCTTGAGTATACAAAATGTTATTGTATACAACTTTGGCATCATCCAGAACAAGATTATACATGTTAAGCATGATAGTAGAAAACAGGGCTAGAGCCAAAACTACCATCAGCATTTGATTTCCCAACTATCTCCTCCAAGTATTAATCTTCAGACGTTGCATAAGCTATTTCTTCCAGCGATGTCAGTCCGTTTCTGATTCTATCCAAACCAGAATCCAGCATAGAGAGCATGCCTTGACTTTCGGCAATTTCTCTTACCTGGTTTTCATCGATTTCATCTTTGGAATCTACTATAGCTTTTCTTACTTCCGGTGTAAAATAAAGTGCTTCACAAATATTTACCCGGCCTTTATAACCGCCTGTGCATTTTTTACATCCATTACCTGCTTCAAAGATAAGTCCTTTATCAAGTTCTTCCTGAGTTATTCCCATTTCTAATGCACCAGGATATTTTTCTTTGGAAAGTGGTTTACGGCATTCAGGACATAATTTTCGAACTAATCTTTGTGCTACAATAATATTTATGGCATAAGCGAGTAAGAAAGTTTCGACTCCCATTTTAAAAAGACGGGAAATCGCACTAGGTGCATCATTCGTGTGTAATGTTGAAAATGTTAAGTGGCCAGTATTTGCAAGTTTAACAGCAATATCTGCGGTGATTTTATCACGAATCTCACCCACCATCACTACATCCGGGTCGTGTCGAAGAATCGATCGAATTGCAGCTTCAAAACTAAACTTTCCTCCGATTTTTAATTGGCGAGCTCCTTTAATATTATATTCCACAGGGTCTTCACATGTAAGAACATTTATAGAAGGATCGATAATCTGATATAAAGCCGCCATCAAAGTTGTACTTTTACCAGATCCGGTAGGACCAGTTACCAGAACGATACCTTTTGATTTACCGATAGCTTTCATGAAATCTGATTCTGCTTGTTCCTGAAAACCTAGTTTACGCAGATCGGTGATAACGTTCCTGTCATCTATTGTACGAATTACCACACTTTCAAATCTACGTTCATATTCCGAAGATGTGATGGGAATAATGGAAACACGAAAACGAATAAGGTGATCATCTACAAGACGTTGCATAAAACCATCTTGAGCTGTATCACGCTCAAATCGATCAATACCGTTGGCTCGGTCTTTAACCACAGCAGCTATAGCTTCTGGAGAGGTATTTTCCTGGCGATGCCAGCGGATAAGCTTACCATCAATTCGGAAGAAGAAGTCTACACTGGAACGCTGATAAGGAATTATGTGAATATCACTTGCTCCTTTGCGAACAGCTTCTATAAGGGCTCCTTCGAATAAATTGACCAATAAACTTTTATTGATCTCATCATCCAAGGCATATTCATCAACATCTTCTTCAGCCTCTGAAACTTCCTCCAATTCCTGTTCTGCTTCCTGTAAAAGTTCCAGAAATTCGTTTTTTTGAGGAGCAATAATATTTATAAGTTCTTCCAATTGAACAAGTTTACAGTAAACGACTTCATATTTTTTAAATTCGGAGTGAGCTGGAATTTTATCGATTAATTTTTCAGTTGGATCAGCAGAAAGAACAACTAATGTGTTTTTTCTTCCATAGTTGTATTGATAGGGAAGAACCTTTCTATAAAGTAGATTTTTTCTAAAATTGTCGTCAAATTTACTCAGAATTTCACGCGTGTGCTTAATCTGCTTTTCAGTAATTTCATTTGGATTAATCTCTACAGTTCTAAAAGCATATAATTCTGCCAGAAGACCAAAAATAGAGTGATGATCAATCTTGAAATCATGGGCTAAGATTTCTCCTAATGCACGAGGATTGGGGTCTTCTTCTGCTTGAATGATTAGTGCTTTTTCCAATATTACTTCATCGATTAGACCTTTTTTTAATAATAATTGTCCGAATCTTGATTTCTTTATCATATTCCCCTACATATTAAAATTATGGTCCAGTATTTGGAGATATCATGGCAATTTCAGAAGATACGATAGTCAGCATAGTAATAACAATTGCAATGAATATTCCCACAAAAGTTTGGATCGAATCAATCAGAGCCTGCATTTTATAACTGGTTTCTTTTTCATAAAAAGTAGAAATCTGCTGAGCTGACTGTAAAATATTACCAGATTCAACTCCAGTTTTCAAGCGGCTAAGCGTGCTAGCGTTAAATACTTCGGCTTTTTCCAAAGCAGGAACTAAAGGCATACCATCCTTTAACATAAGAGGCAAAGCTATCTCTTTAACTCCCATTTCTATGTATTTATTTCTACATGCTTCAGCAGAAGCAGTTAGCGTTTCAATATTATTTTCTGAACCAGAATAAATTGCCCCAAACACCCTGAAAAAGATCTCGATACTACCTTTGTGCAAAAGATGACCGATAACCGGTAATTTTATCAAGAAACGATCTCTCCAGATTTCTCCCTTGGGCGTTTTCCACCAAAAAGCGATAATTGCTGCTGGAATTAGAACCAAAAGAAACATCCACCACCAGTTTGCAGCAACCCAATCACTCAAATCGAGAGTAGCAGCAGTCATAGGAGGAAGATCAATACCGAATTTTACAAACATCAGAGCAGTTTCAGGAAAGATCTTAACTACATAATATCCTACTGCTAAAAGCATTGCAATAACCATGAATGCAGGTTGACCTAAAGCCTGTTTCAAACTTTTACGATATTCAGCATCACGTTCCATGAATTTGGCTGTTGCATCATATACCTCGGCCATATTACCAGATTTGGTAGCTAATCCCAGCATATATGCAATGAACTTGCCAAACACATCTTCATATCTGGCAAATACTTCAGTTCCTTCCTTACCCTTTTTTAATTCACTTTCTATTTTTCGTAAGGTTTCTTTCAAAGTTACATTGCTTTCTTCATCGGCCAGCATGCGCAAAATTTTATCGTAGCTCATTTTTTCTTTCAGCAGGAATGAACTCAAGTTTACAAACATCAAAATGCTTTGAAAAGGTGGTTTCAATCTGATGTCGATAAGAGCTGGTTCTATTTTTGCATTTTGAAAACCAATAGAATTTAAAGCTCGCATTACTTCACCTTTTGTGTATGCCTGTTGTCTACCTTTTACTTTTTTCCCACTGGGCAGTTTTACTGTATATAAAAATAATTTTTTCTTTTTTATAGATTTTATATCAATCTTGTATTTGTTGGCTATTCTGTTGATTAATTCGGTTGCTTTTTTCTTGTTTTTGGCAATTACAACTCCCTGCACACCTTTGCCGGAAGCCATAACTCCTTGATATTTATACTCATTTTTCATTGAAGAAAAATTCCTTATAGATGGCGAACATGGGAGACTAGTCTCCCATGTTCAAATCTAAAATGTTTTAAGTTAAATGTAATTTCTTAGTTGTTAACAGTAGTAGCCACAGAACTAGTAGATCCTGTAATTGCAATTTGAGCTTGAACGCTAGTAGAACCATCATTTCCTGTTTCACTGCCTGTTCCTACAATTGTAAGTACATCACTGGCAACGCTAAGTACAAAAGTACCATTTCCGGTTGTGAGTGTGTTGGTAGATGCATCATAACTATATCCTAACCAATTACCTACATTATCAACATCGGATGACCAGCTTGATCCACCACCACTATGAGTAGCTGGTGTCTTGTAAAATGCCAGCGCAGAGGCTGCCAGATTGTTAAGATCACCAATTACTGCCTGTCTGTTCGAATTCGTAGCTTGTGCGTTGAACATTGTAATACCAACTGCCCTCTGTGCCAAGATGACACTGGACACTTTTCTACACTAATTTAGTGTTGAAAAAGGAAGGTGAAAAATGAAGAAATCGAAGAAGAGAATTATTGAATTTGGCGAATTGGAAGGAGTCCGTAGGACGACTGGAAATTC
>JAIPJH010000016.1 GCA_021734245.1 Candidatus Cloacimonadota bacterium
TTTCCAGTCGTCCTACGGACTCCTTCCAATTCGCCAAATTCAATAATTCTCTTCTTCGATTTCTTCATTTTTCACCTTCCTTTTTCAACACTAAATTAGTGTAGAAAAGTGTCCAGTGTCATCTTGGCACAGAGGGATAAATAAATTACAAAAATATATTTAAACAGTTAAATTTGTTATAAATTTGTAATGAATATAAGAAAGCCACTCGAAATCGAATGGCTTTCAATTTATTTAAACTGGCGGAGAGGGAGGGATTCGAACCCTCGGTAGAGTTACCCCTACATACGCTTAGCAGGCGCACACCTTAAGCCAGCTCGGTCACCTCTCCACAGCTATAAATTCCTGGCGGAGGATGAGGGACTCGAACCCCCAAGGGCAAAGCCCGGCGGTTTTCAAGACCGCTGTCTTACCAATTAGAACTAATCCTCCTAAAAGGAAAATACAAATAATTTTCTTCCGTCTTTAGTGTCAATACATATTTTGCGATGTTCTTGCTGCTTTTCGAATGTATATTTTAGAGAAGAAAGAAACAAAAAAATACTGATTTGAAAAAGGAAAATAAATAAAAAAAAGCCATCGATAATCTTGTTGACAAAATAAAAAAAAGTCACCGATTATTCGATGACTTTATTATGGTTGGGCCGGGAGGATTCGAACCCCCGAATGCATGGACCAAAACCATGTGTCTTACCGCTTGACGACGGCCCATTCAAAACTATTTAACACTTATTTTATTTAATTTAGATGCCAGTTATTTTTGATAGATTTTGATGTCAATAAAATTTTAAAAAAGTGCAATGGATTTTATAGATTGAATTTTGAAAATATTATCTGTAACCAAACTCTTTGAGAGCATTTTTTTTCTTACGCCAGTTTGGCTTGATCTTTACCCAAAGAGTAAGCTTAACTCTCTTCTTTAAAATGTTATAGATTTCTTTCTCAGAAGCCATTCTGATCCGCTTGATCATTTCACCATTTTTGCCGATAATGATGGGTTTCTGACTTTTGCGTTCCAACCACAGGTTTGCTTTTATCTCTACTTTATTTGGCAGGTCTTTGTATTCTTCCACAGAAACAGAAGTCGCGTAAGGAAGTTCATCCCGAAAATTCAGGAATATCTGCTCTCTGATGATCTCTTGAACGAAGAAACGCATTGGCAGGTCCGATATTTCATCTGCCGAATAAAATGGTGGTGAATAAGGAAGATAATTTGTAATTTCCCCCAAAAGAGAATCAATATCTGGTTTATCAGTGAGACAACAGGCTATGATTTTATCAAATTTATATTCTTCTAATTCATCGATTTTATGATCTTTCGTCGTCTCATCAACAAGATCAATTTTATTTAGAAGAGCGATTTTAGATTTTTTGAATTTAGAAATAAAAGCAAGGAGCTGTTCATCATAATCGGTAGGAAAGTGATGAGCGTCTGTTATGAAAAGAATTACATCAGCATCTCTGATAGCATTTTGCAGATATTCCAGCATTCTATTATGGAGTTCATAACGTGCTTTCAAAAATCCCGGAGTATCCAGAAAAACGATCTGCCTTTCATCATCGGTAAAAATCCCCTTTATCTGATGCCTGGTAGTTTGTGGTTTGGGAGATATGATCGATATCTTTTCTCCCATAACCAGATTCATCAAAGTTGATTTTCCTACATTTGGTTTTCCTACAATTGCTACAAAACCGGCTTTAAAATTCTTATTCATTTTGTAGCACAGATTTTGAAGAGAAGCATATAAAGTAGAATGTCTTCATTGATATTTAAAGATTTTGCATCGATGTCTGCCTGCAAAAGTAAAGATAGAGACTTTTTAGTTTCTGACAAAGTATAACTATCAGCATAATTTAGGTAATCATTTCTATATTTGTAGAATACATCATTCAAATAGCGTCCGGAAATTTCTGAATCGCTAATGCTTCTGCGCCTTAAAGCAAGAACTTTCCAAATTTGTACAAAAAAGCGAGATAACATAGTGATGATATAAACAGCCGGCTCATTATTCATTAACATGTTATCCAGAATTCTGGCAGCATTTTTAAGGTTTCTTTTACCGATAGCATCCTGAAGATCAAATATCTTGTTGGTTTTTGATTTTCCGATAACTTCTTCCACCTCATCACTGTTTATAGTTCCTCTGTTTTTAGTATATATTATTAATTTTTCCAATTCATTGCTGGCAATAAGATAATCTGGTTCGATGCTGCCTGCAAATCTATTGATAGCTTGATTGTCCATTTTGATATTTTTTACTCGTAATTCAGTTCTCAGCCAGCGAACAATATCATCGGAAGAGTAGGGGCGACGACATGAAATAGTGACAGCTTCTTTTTCAATTATTTTATTAGCGTTGGAACGTCCATCACTCTTATCGGCAATTAAAACTAAAATAGAAGTTTTAGAAGGTTTTTCACAATATTTTGCAATTTGATTTTTTCCATTTGCATTCATCTGATCAAAGTTTTTTATAACAACTAATCTTGTTTCGGCTAAGAACGGACTCATTTCCAAGTTTTCCAAAGCCTGAACAGATTCATCTGAATCTCCGTAAAGAAGAGTAAAGTCAAAATCGTCGGAATCGTCATCACAAAACCGTGCTTTGATAGCGTGGTATACTTTATCTTTCAGATATGCTTCGGTGCCAACAACATAATAAACAGGTGCTGGTTTTTGATGCTTAAATTCCCTCAGGAATTCATAATGAGGAATAATTCTTTTTTTCGCCATTAATTTCGTTTGATCTCCATTTTTAAATAAGGTGAATCCAGAGAAATCTCTGTTAAAATACTTCCAATAACTGAAAATACCGAGAAAATAAAGAATCTCCAAATAAATTCAGCAAAAAGGTTTCCAGCAAATCCCAGCTGCCAGGAAATAATTGTGTATAATATGCTAACGCAAATTGCGCTTATCACACTTGCAACAATACGCTTCCATAATATTAAACCGCCTGTAGTAAGCATCACAAAACTTCCCAGCATAATTGGAAAGATCATTCCTGCATACCAAAGAGATTTTATTGCCAGCAGTTCTCCGTTCAAATGCAAAGAAAAATAATCGATAAATCCAAATAAAATGCTGAAAATAATTATTATTAATGGGATTGGCCATATTTTGTCTTTCTGTTTTGAGCGAATTTCTTTTCTCTCATTCATTTTTCTGCGAATCGTAAGCGGCCAATTGTAAAATAACCTGAAAACCCAATGTTCCAATAAGGCTCCTCCTTCGCCAAAAACAGGAACAATATGCACAGCATCGGTAGCCCAGTGTACAGCCATGAAACGTGCTAAAGCGGGATATTTATAAGTCATTTGAATGGGGAAAGCCAGATATCCGATATATTTGAAAAACCCCAGAAATACAGCAATATTATAATTTTTGAAATCTCTTTCTTTTATTACCAGATACAAAACATACAAACCTCTGGTTAGAGAACCGGGAGAAATTGGGATAACCTGGAAAAGAGCAATGATTCCCAAACCGATTCCCCAGGATTGCGTTTTCGGCATTTCGGGATGTGTGAGAACATAAATTACAGCAATAAGAACAGAAACCACTTGCGTGATAGGAAGTGTGCAAACATGAACAGCGAGACTTTTCAAGTATTTTTGTATGAAAGGTTCATTAAGTTGAGATTCAATTTTATTTGAATCTTCTTCTGATAAAATGTGTTTTTTGCGTCCTTCTTTCAGCATGGAACGCAACCAGTTTTCGCGCAACTCAGGATCAAAATAAAGTTTGATAGGCCGGACAAAAATATACCACAATCTTTCTTTGAAATATTCTTTGTTCGAGAGGAATTTGTGCAATCCTGATGGTAAAATTGATAAAATCAAATGGATAAAAAATAAAAATAAATTATCAGAGATTTTTATAGCTTTCTCATCGGTCATCCTGCCGGCTCGATACCATTTAATAGTTTTTTCAGCAGAAGTAGCTTTCAGAGACTTATATAGATATTTCCAGTTGAAGATCATTTTAAGATAATGAGATCTCCAGGGTTTGTTGGCAAAAAGTTTAATGAAATATTTTCCCAAAAAAGGAATAAAACCAATGATGTAGAGCAGGAAGGCAAAAAACTTGAATTTCTGCAGTTTTTCTGCTGCATTTTCAGTGATCAATTTCTTGATCTTCCAACCTTTTATAGAACTGGTAAGAATTGTTTTCCAAAGCGTGGGGCTGAATAATAATTTGAGATGATTATGCGTAATATCCAGAAGCGAATTGCGGTAGATCTTTTCCATTTTCACAAGTTCTTCATATTGCCATTTCATGTCTTTGAAATGTTCAGGATGCTGCTCAATGAATTTTTTAAGTTTTTTTAAGCTGCCACGATCAAATTGAACCAGACTTCCTCGAAAAATTCCTTTGAAGATCAATTTAAAATCACCGGGACTCATTGGCAAAAACGGAAGTAAAGCCAAACCTGCTCTAAAATCTACTGCCGTTAAACCTTCCGCTGGTTTTGTGTTCATCCTTTTCAAACAATTTGGCTGGCTTTTGCAGGTACTCCATTCATATTGTCGGGCAAATTCATAAGCTCCCATTTCATTCAGCATTTTCACAAAATCGTGCATAAATATTTTTTTCTTGCGATATTCAAGAGATCCGAGTTTTTCCTTATTTACTTTTTTATGCTTATTCCATCTACTTAAGTAATCCATGTGTGGGTCTACTTCCAGCTGCCAGGTTCGTCCTTCGATCCATTCACTGATCTCGCCGCAACTTCCCAGAGTATCATCCACAAAGGTTCCATAAATATCAACAACCGATTCTTCAGTGCCAAATTGAATCTTCGCTGCTCTGCGAATGAACTTCTGCCAGAAAGCACCAGCACGAGACGCTGCCGGATTTACCTGCAACTGAAATGGCCCTTGAAATCCGATCCAGTAAACAGCATCGCGGAAGAATTTGGAGAATCCCGATGGTGGAATTAGAATTTTTATAGCATAAGAATTACCAATTTTCAGAATGGAAGATTCTTTATCTAAATTTAAAAGCTTTACTTTGTAAACCTGGCCGGCAAAACCACCACCAACAAACTTTTCGATTTCGATAGTGATCGTATTTTTTTGATTGAGATCCAGCATTTCCACTTCGAAGTTCAACACATTGCCTGCATCATATCTACCGACGCGCATGTCTCGCATTATATTGTAACTTTTAAATTTCTGTTGTAATTTTGATATTACATTCATTTCTTCTCCATTAAAGAATGTCGGGAAGTTTTTTATTGAATATTTCAGAGACTGGAATTAATTCAAAATCCTGCTGTGATATTTTTTCGATAAAGAGCTTCAAGAAATCGTACCTTTCCTGTGTGGCACAATGTGTGATAACTAAAATTTTATCATGAGTTTTTGACATGGATTTTAAGATTTTTATTTTACTATTCATCGTCTTCATACTTATATCGGGTGTGTCTAAAAATAAACTGGATTCAAAAGCTGGAATGATCATTTCTTTGGCCAGATCATAAGCCATGGAAGATGTAGAAGTTCTGCTGTCGATAAAGAAAAGGTTATGTTTCTTTAATACAGAAAGTACAGTTCTCATCACGTTTTCATCAGTTGTAGCAAGCGATCCCATGTGATTGTTAGCTCCAAGACAAAGCGGGAATTGCTTAACGAATTTTTCCATTCTTTTCTTTATTTCCCGTTCGCTTAAATGAACAAAAATAGCATTACTTCCCGGATTATTCTGAGGGTAACTGATTGGTTCCATTGGAATGTGGATCAACGTCTCATGACCAGATTCTGTGGCTTTGTTCATTACCAGTTCAGAATATCTTTGATCGGGTAAAATGGCAAAAGTAATATTTTTGTTCAACGCACAGAATTTATCAAGAAGTGTATTATTGCGGATTCCGAAATCATCGACAACAATCGCAAGTTGAGTTTTGGGATTTTTTTTGATCGTGCTTTTCTTGTAAAAAAGAGTTACTTGATAGATCTGTTGATCATCATTATCTCGGATTTTTAAAACTTGTCTATTGCCATTATCTTTTTCTTCACCGGAGATCATTTCACCATTTTCCATTTCAATCTGGCCGGAAAGGATCATGTTGGCATAATTCAGATCCATTTCTCGTTTATCGATTCCCAGTTTTATGTAAATTACATCTTCTCCAACATAATGCTTAAAATTCTTATCGCTAACTCCCATCAGTCGCTTGGAATGCATGATAGCATCTAAAACTGTTCTTTCCTGAGCAATCTGTTTTACTTTCAGTTTGGAATTGTGCAATCCTTTGCTGATGGAAGCAATTTTTTCTATGTTAAGAAAAATTACTATCAAAATAAAAACAAGCAGAGCACCAATGAAGATGTATGCTTTATTTAACTGCTTTTTTTTACTTTTTTTCTTTCTTTTCTTATACTTACGTTTCGCCATTTCTATCCTTTATTATGAAAGGATTGATGTTTTTTTAAGCTCATGCAGTCAAGAATTTTGTTAAAAAGAAAAATTAGTTTACAATCATCAGTTTAATCGAAAGAATTCCTCGATGCTCTGCCATGGTGTTAGTCAAATTTAAGAATTTTCTTTATTTTGAATAAAATTAGATTATTTTAAAATTCAAAGAATATTATTTTTGTCTTGAAATGTTTGTATTATCATCGTGACGTCTTCGTTTTTCGTTTTACTCAAAAATGTTTACTGGTAAAAGCTCTTCCAGAGTGTGACTTCAGATAAGTTTCAAAACTTCTTGCTTTTTCCTCAGATTAAAATGCAATATAAGTAACTATTTTCCAAGGTCTTAAATCTTTAGTATATGGAACATCACCTTTGTTGTGTTTCTCTATTCTATTTTTCAGATCTTTGGTGAACCCTGTGTAATGTTTCGAACCGTCTTTTATACTTCTTAAAATGTAAACATAATACATACTGGCCTGCCTGGGCGAAGTTTTGAGTTTCCAACAATTGATGTCCGGCTTCATAACTTTCGTTTCTACGCCGTGACGTCTTCGTTTTTCGTTTTTACTCAAAACGAAGACTGGTGGGCGCGGAGGGACTTGAACCCCCGACCACCTGCTTGTAAGGCAGGCGCTCTCCCAACTGAGCTACACGCCCACATCTATAATTTTCAAAATTGAAGTGTAAAAAATGGTGGGCGCGGAGGGACTTGAACCCCCGACCACCTGCTTGTAAGGCAGGCGCTCTCCCAACTGAGCTACACGCCCATTTTTTTGTAACTCACTTATAAACTGGTCGGGGCGAGAGGATTCGAACCTCCGACTCCTGGTTCCCAAAACCAGTGCGCTAACCGGACTGCGCTACGCCCCGAACAAGAAACGCAACAAAAAATTTCGGTTCTACTGCGTCAAGAATTTTTATTGTCTGTTCGAAAAATACCATAAAACGTAATCACAATTCAACACTTTTATTATTAGTTTTTTATCAAAACATGCCTAGATAGCCGATATAAGGGCAATGAATCACATTATCAAAAAATGGCATAATTTATGCATTAAAATAATGTTAGGGGTGAGGAGATCAAGCGAAATACTTGACATGAAATTGATTCTATCATCTTCTCACATTTAGTTTTTTCCAAAATTATTGGGGGAAGTATGAAATATTTTATTCTGTTAGTTCTAATATTTATTTCCTTAATTTTAGTTGCAAATCCATACCAAACTGTCGAACCTGTTTTGGAATATCCTCCAGTAGCAATAATGAGTAATTATTATGACCTTACTTTCACTTCTGCAGGAGATGCTGTAAGTACGCAACCAGATGATGTTGGAGGTGGCACTTATTATGTTTTCCAGGCAAAAGAAACTGCCGCTTCTACCTGTAGAGTCTATTATGGATATCAAGATTGTGATTATACCTTAGCAAGTGTTGCTGCAATTGGAGTGGATGACTTTGATGAAACCAAACCTGCATTGGCAATAGATTCTGTGACTGGTGATCCGATAGTTGTCTGGAATAGAGAGAATGGAATTGTCTGCTCTTACGATCTGTATCATTTGGGATGTCCTGGATTATGGAAAACTCCTTTCTATATCTTCGATGAAAATACATGGACACCAAATCCTGATGATAATTTTAAAGATCCTATTATTAAAATTGGTCCTTCTCCAGATCCGGGTAAAAGAAGAGTATATGTTTTATTAAAAAACCATAGAACACCCGAACCTTATGGAATTTATTATTTTGCGATGTTAATGTATGCCGATTTTGATGTGAATGATTTAAATATGCAATCTGAACTGAACTGGACTTATTTTCCGATTTACGATAATATCAGCCTGACTCATTCTAATCTGGATTTCACGTTTGAAGTATCAGAAGATCTACTAACAATAATCGGCTACGACAATGAGTCTAATGTTTTTGCTTATACGAGTGTATATGGATATCCTACATATTGGACATATACTGATGAGTTTAAATTTCCAGTTGATAATCCTTTGAATCTGGATGGTACTCCTCGTTTTCCAGATGATCAGGGAAATCCTTATGAATTGTATTTCAAACCCATGTTCAGTTCAAATTCTAATGCAATTTCTGATCAAGATGATAATATATATTATCCCATATCATTCGGTTTGGCAGCAGAACCAGATATTTTCCCTTTAGGAGAATGTCTTTTGTATCCCAAATTAGTTAAATTTGTTCCCACTTCAGGAGAGTTTAGTTTCTTCGATCTATTATTGGAAGGTGATGAACCAAATGACAACAATCCTGCAATTCCCTGGGATATTGATGAAGATGGTCAGGTCGATTCTTATGATATGGAAGGAAAGGTTGATTGGATACCTTCCTGGCCTGTTTTTTATCACGATAATATTCTTCCGTATCCTGAAGATCTTAACAATATGCGAGTTGTAGAAAATGAAGATAACTTTACTCTTACTGTATTCTGGAATGATGGAACAAAAGCTCATTTTGCTGAGAATACAAGTGCTACTTTGTGGCAGGATAAACCGGAGATGATAACAGCAACATTGGAAGATGGTAATTTATTTTTTGATGCACAGTATTTAAACTCAATTGTAATTCCCGAGTTAGCAGATATTATTCCAGAATTTTTCTATCCATCAACGGAGTTTGTAAGTTTGGGGAATGCAACTTACAGTTTAAATGCAATGTTTTATGATGCAAATGCTTATTGTGTTCCAGGCCAAAACAATGGTGGCATAATAAACGCTTCTCAAATCTGGTTTATTCCTGATGAGCAGGATAATTATATTGGGATTTCACATCCTACGTCAAATGATATTTATGCGATAGGTGATGAAATGGAGATTGACTGGTATTATTATGGAAGTTCCTTGGTTGCCAAAATTGATTTAGTACATGGCCAAGATGAATTCATTCAATGCGTTACAGATGATCCGGGAGATGACAATTTTTTATGGACTATTCCTGAAAATATTCCTGTAAATTCAAACTATCGGATTAGATTAATGGGATTATCTCCACCTGAGTATTATTTGAGTCAGCCATTTTCAATTACTAATTCTGAATCACCAGATGATGTGATCAATTTTGAAACAGCATTATACCAAAATACTCCCAATCCCTTCAATCCATCCACAGAAATCAGATTTCAGATTTCAGACTTCAGACAAATCGAAAATGCAGAGATTACGATCTATAATCTGAAAGGGCAGAAAGTGAAAACTCTCCCCGTCACCCCATCTCAAAGTCACTCAGTCTCGATCGTCTGGGATGGCACAGACCAGAAGGGAGAGCCTGTTTCCAGCGGAGTTTATTTATACAAATTAAAAGCTGGAGAATTTGAAGAATCGAAGAAGATGCTGCTGCTGAGATAAACTTCCGATTGAACCGGGCGTCTTTCGGGATCATCGTAATGTTGTTTAGATTCTTTTCAAGATAATAATCAACATTCGGAAGAGCTTCGCACATTCCGAAGTTAATAAAAAAACCGGCAGGTTTTAATTTTTCTTAACCATTACGAAGGTCGATCAAGTATGAAGTTCTAAAACCTTAGTAAGGTTAATTTTAAAATGTCGTGCCAAATTGGAAATGCGGTTCCCATTTACCATTTTCAAAGTTGTGAGCATAATCAAATCCGATAAGACCAAATGGGCTGCGAACGCGAATTCCCACACCAGCACCGGTTTTCATTGTCCAGAAATCGAATTCTTCCAATTTATTGAAGCTGTTCCCGGAATCCATAAAAATCAATCCAACAATTTGGTCTCCTGCGATGGGAGCACCATATTCTGCAGAAAAGATCACTTCGCGCAAACCGCCGTCACGCGGGCCGATTGAGCGGTCTGAATATCCACGAACTCCATCTGGTCCTGTTCCTCCCAGATAAAATCTTTCATCTGGTGGAGTGTCGGTTCCATTATATCCAGTTACATAACCGAATCGCCATTTTGTACGCAGAGCCAGCTTCCAGATGGTTTTTGTATACCAACTTACCTGCATGATCTGTTTAAAATAGTTGAAATCGCCCTGCAATGGTCCTCCGGCAACTTCGGAATAAATGGTGAAATTTGAACCTGCCGTGGGGAAGAAGATATTGTCTCTGCTATCGCGGGAAAATGTTAAGGAAATAGCACTGGTATTTTGCCAGCCAGCTTCATCAAGTTCGATCAGAGTTTCGGAAGCGTTATCTTCTTCTCCTTTCAAAATATCATATTTCTTGGAATAGAAAGAATAACCAGCTACTAATTTGGAGTAATTCAAGAAGTAAAGTGGCCGTCCCAATTTGACTGCACCACCAGAAGTTCTAACTTCGTAAGTATCCCATTCTTTGGTTGTAAGATATATATCGAAACCTACTAAAGTATTTGTGTCTCTAAAATAAGGATTGGTAAAGTTTAAACTGAAGTTTTGTGTAGATCCACCGAATTCCCATTTAACGCCAGCCTGCCAGGAATTTCCTAAAAGATTGTTGTGAGAAACAGCTAATTGACCTACCAAACCATCCTGACTGTTCAAAGCAACTCCGCCATTTGCAGTTCCCGAAACCTTATCATTCAAATTGATAGTAAGGTCGATATCACCATTCTGGTTGATAATTTTGGGATTATCAAGATACATATCCGGCTCGAAAAATCCCATGTTATAAATATTTTGTTGGGAACGCATAACTTTGGATTGCTGGAAATAATCTCCAGGCGAAATTACAAGTTGTCTTCTAATAATTTTTTCCTTGGTTTTGCGATTACCTTTTATGTGGATCTTTCTTACTTTTGCTCTGGTGTTTTCCTGGATATTAAGTCGAATATTTATTTTATTGTCGATTTTTTCCAGTTCCTGATCGAAATTTGCGTAAATATAACCATCTTCATAATACAGAGATGTAACCGCACCAAGTTGTTCATTAAATTTTTCCAGATTAAATATCTCATCTTCCTTGAAACGGAAATTACCGGTTATCATTTCGTCAGTAAAGCGTTCATTTCCTTCCACAAAAACATCACCAAAAGTATATTGTTTGCCTTCAAAGAGATAAATATCGATCACAAATCGATCGTTTACAATATTGCGTTCCCAGGAAATTATTCTAGCGTCGATGAAGCCTTTTTTATTATAATATTTTACTAAATTTATCAGGTCTTCATCAAACTTCTCCTGCTCAAATTTTCCCGACCTGAAAAGACTGGCTTTTTTGGTCTTCATTTTGCCGAGTAGTTTTTTGGCTCTGATAAGTTTATTTCCATGTATTTTTATGGCTTTAATGGTAACCTTGTCATTTTCATTTGTATTTATGATGACATTGACTGTGTTATTATCCTTTTCTTTGGATTGGAAATTGACTTCTGCCAGGTGATAGCCTTTGGTTTTATATTCGTTCAGGATCGTATTTTCTATTTCTTTCTGCAGGAATGGAGCCCAATAACTTCCTTCTCGCAAATCAATTGCATCAAGTAGTTTTTTATCGCTCAATTTATCATTGTTCTCAAAAATTATTTTATTCACAACCGGAAATTCTGAAACATAGATCTGTAACGTGATGCCTTGTAGTAATGTTTCATATTCGATTCGAACATCCTGAAAAACACCTAGTTGGTAAAGATTGTTGATAGATTTTCCTACTTGTTCAATATCCAGAAGATCACCGATCTCTAAAGTAATGATGGAAGTAATCAGATCGGTTTCTATATTTTCATTCCCAAAAACTTCTATATCTAAGATCAATTGATTCTGGGCAGATAGTAAAGATCCCAAAAGCAACATAAGCAACAGTATTACAGCCTGTTTCTTCATTCAACCTCCAATCTATTAGCTAAGATGCACCATTTATAAAATGAAGTTTTCTACGTAAAGTTTTTTTGTGAATTAATTTTAATCAATAGAATTCCTCGATGCTGTATCGCGGTTATCCAAATTTTCTCCCCTGATTGAGGGAAGATGCCAAAGGCAGAGGGGTAAGTATAGATAATTCGATTTTAAGTTTACTGAAATAAATTTGGCAAAATGCTCTTAGGTTTGCCACAGGAAAAGTCAAAATTCTTGACGATAAATTCTTAATATAAAATTTCGGAATCAATTCAAAAGTGAATTAAATTTGTGGGGCATTAGCTCAGCTGGGAGAGCGCTACACTGGCAGTGTAGAGGTCAGCGGTTCGAGCCCGCTATGCTCCACCATATATCCAATTCATCTTCTTCTTTTCAAAACTTTATTTTATGGGAACCAAGTGACACAATACGAAAAGGAAGGAGAAAATTGAGTTTTACCATTTATAACATTATGGGACAAAAAGTACTTTCACAGAAATATGAAGCAGGTTTCCACACATTCACTTGGGATGCAACTAAACAGTCATCAGGAGTTTATTTCTATCTGCTTAGAACACCGAGTTATTACAAAACGAATAAGATGATCATGCTAAAGTAAAAAGAAGAAAACCATTATACTTTCAACCTTCCAGTTTGCATTAACTTGGAAAGTTTTTTTTATTGAAAAAAATTGACAAAATTCATTAAAGATCACTTTTTTTATTTTAATAAAATTGTGGGAGGATTTCTATGAATAAAATTTGTTTTGTATTTTTGTTTTTAATTTTGGTTTTTTCAATGTATTCAACTAATAACTGCTTGCAATTTGATGGCGACAATGATTATGTTTCCATTGCCGATAATTCTGCGCACAAACCTGTCTCGGTAACAGTTGAAGCCTGGGTGTATATAAACTCAAACACGAATACATATACAGAGAGTAATGCTCAATATGTTATTTTTAAGCAGAATACCAGAACCGGACAATTTGAAGGATACTGCATATATTATGATAAGAATAATCATTTCGTAGGTATTGTTAGCTCTAGTACAGGGCAACAAAGGAGTGTTACCAGCTCGGTAATAAATTTACAGGAGTGGAATCATGTTGCTCTAACAGCCGATGGTACAGCTGTTAAATTGTATTTAAATGGGATTTGGCAAGGTACCAGTACAGGCAGCTATGCACTTGATTACGGAACCAATCCACTTTATTTTGGAAGAACAGGATATGCTGACTGGGAAGGTTATTTTAATGGCAAAATAGATGAAGTTCGTATTTGGAAAATTGTTAGAGGGCAGACAGAAATTGAAGATAATATGAATCAGGAATTATCTGATCCTACTAATGAGAACAATCTTGTTGCCTATTACAAATTTAACACAGGTTCCGGTCAAATAGCTTATGATAGTAAGGGTAATAATGATGGTACTTTGGGAGCAACAGAAAATGGTGATAGTTCAGATCCTACCTGGGTAACTTCAGATTCTCCACTCCCCGTCACACTTTCATCATTCACTGGAACCATTGAAAACGGCTTTCCAACCTTGAACTGGACAACAGAAAGTGAACTGGAAAATATGGGCTGGAACATCTATCGCAGTGAAAATGAGAACGGTTTGGAAAACAATTCACTAAAACTTAATGAGACAATCATTCCAGGTATGGGAACAATCACAACACCAACCAATTACATTTACATCGATGAATTACCGACACAACAAATGGGAATGCATTATTACTGGCTGGAAAGTGTCAGCTATAGCGGAGAACTGGAAATTCATGGTCCAGTTTCCATTGATCTGAGTAATTCAAACCTTATTCCAGATGCACCGGCAAAAAGCTTTGTAAATCAGAATTTTCCCAACCCGTTCAATCCAACTACCACAATCGAATTCGGCATTGAAGAAGGAGAAACGGGAACACTTACAATTTACAATTCCAAAGGGCAGAAAATTCTCTCACAGGAATATGAAGCTGGTTATCATTCTTATAATTGGGATGCAGCCAGTCAGGCTTCAGGAATTTATTTTTATCAACTGAAAACAGATAAATATTTTAAAACGAATAAAATGCTGATGTTGAAATAATAAAATCATAATCTTGCGGATGGTCGAAAGACCTCCGCAATGGTTGTTCATCTCTTTCCGACAACTTCTCTCACAGATTCTTAAGATAGCTGTCGGAAAGGTTTCATGCATCAACTTTCAGAAACCAATTGGAATGATGTCTGATAGAAGGTTTCGGAAAGATGTTGAAGCTGTTAACCATTCACAAGGTTTCGCACAGCTCAACCATTGAGAAGGTTAGAGTTTTCCGGACTTGAGTTGCCACGTCTTTTCAGACGTGGATGGGAAGATAGAGACAATTCTGGTTTTAACCCTTCATCTTGGGCTAAAGCCCTTTTTCTTCTTTACTATTTCAATCTAAAGAATTCCTCGCTGCTCTGCATCGGGGTTTTCCAATTTTTCTCCCCTGTTTGAGGGGAGATCGGGCAGTTACCGGAGAGGGGTAAATAATGAAAATTCGATTTTAAGTTTACTGAAATAAATTTAGCGAAATACACCTTGGCTCTGCCACGGTGATAGTCAAATTTAAAAATTTTCTTTATTCCCAGCGCTGAAGCACGGGGCTATTCATTATTAATTCGATTGGATAAAAAATTTGATAAATATGTTCTGAACTCCAGCTTGCAGCTGAAGTCCAGGCCAAAGATTTCCGAACTCGAGTTCACAAGGTAAACTAATAGTAGTATGAATATGTAAAATAATAACTAATAATCTTTTTGTAAAAACCTTCTGCGACACAAAAAAGTGCAGAAGGTTCTTTCTTTATCTGGTTACATTAGCGATAATAAATTTTGCATACTAATATGGAATAAAAAATGCACCAATTTTAGAAAAATAATAATAAGGATGTATTATGAAGTTTAAGAATTTATTATTAATTATAATTATAGCTACTCTGACTTTTAGTTGTGCAAAACCAAACGATCCTGCAAAAGAAAATAATGTTTTGAAGATATTCAATATTCTGGAAACTGGTGGATATGCCTACGATTTTGATGTTTCGGATGAATTGCTTTTTGCAGCAGAAGACCAACGTGGCTTTTCTATTCATAATTTGGTTTCCGGTAGTATGTATTGCCATGTGGATACACTGTTCGACGATTTTCCAAATCCGTTTGAGAATGTTCGTAAAATTGCAGGTTCTGTAGATGATGATATTCTTATTGTTTACGAAAGATATGGTAACCCAGCTGCATTGAATATATATGATATTTCTGATCCTTTCATACCTGAATGGAAAACACAAAATATTTCTCAAACTTCCGATGTACAAAAGATTTTGTTAACTGAGAATCAAAATAATGATCTGGAGATTTTTTGGACAAATGATAATTCCTTAAATATTGCCACTTATAATAACACATGGACAAATGAGGCGACTATAGATTTACCAAATACAACGGGTGGAAGTTCAGTACAAGGTTTTGATTTCAATCAAGATCTTTTTGTTGTTGCAGGTTCTCAGTTTGGGGTTCACATAATCGATAGAAATACAGATGAACTTATTTTAACTTATGATACAATTGGTGAAGCAGTAGATGTAAAGCTTGTTGACAATCTTGCCTACATTGCGCTCTGGGAAGAAGGTTATCTGCTGTTAGATATCACTGATCCTGCTGATCCAATTGAGATTCATCAGGAAAATGTGGGTGAAAATATTTATACAGTTGATGTAAAAAATAATAAAATGGTTTTGTCATCTCATACAGGTGGAGTGCTTTTGTTTGATGTTTTAGATGATACCGAACCAGTGCTTCTGGGAAATCTACGTGAAAGTGATATCGGCTACACATACAAGGCAAATTTTGAAGGCGATCATATTATAGCTTCAACCAGAACCGGAATAATAATAATCGAATATTAAGGGGATCAATGAAATATATTATTTATGTATTACTAATAGTATCTTTTTCAATTCTATCAGCAGAATGGATTGATCTGGATTCAGACAGAACAGAACTTTTTGATCATACTTCCAACGATCTATTTTTGACAAATATTAATTTCAATTTAGATGGTTATACTACAGAAAAAGTTGTCATTACCGGAGAAGAATTTACTAAAATATCCTATTTTGATGAAGGAAAAACGATGGAATTAGGAAAGCCTGAATTTCCCCAGTTCACTCGACTTTATGCAGTTCCCAATTATGGAAAGATCGAACTGGAAATAAACTCTTTTCAAAAAACAGTTCTAAACAATTTTAAGCCATACCCCAGCCAGGAAATGGCAGAAGATAAAGAGCGAGATTCATTTTTTATAGATGAGCAATTTTACCTTGGCGAGCAGACATTTCCAACCCGAATTGCCGAAATTGGCGAACCTGTTATTCTTAGAGATATCCGTTTAGTCCCTGTTACAATTAATGCCTTCCAGTACAATTCTTCTACTAATGAGATAATAATTTATAATAATGTCGATGTAACAGTTTCCTGCGATCCAACAGAAACTGGAATAAATGAAAAAAGAAATCAAAAACAGCTTTCCAGAACTTTTGAACCAATCTATTCATCAACAATTCAAAACTATGATTTGATAACTTCAAATCGAGATGATGACTATCAACAACCCTGCATTCTATTTATTTATCTAAATGACAATTCTGTTCTTTCTACTTTGGAATATCTGAGCAACTGGAAAAAAGAGATGGGTTATGAAGTTCATATCGCCAGCACAAGTGCAACAGGAACAGGTACCAGTTCAATAAAAAACTATATCCAAAATGCTTATGATAACTGGACGAATCCACCCGAATTCGTAGCAATTCTGGGTGATGCGATCGGACAATATTCGATTCCAACCTATTTCGAAAACTGGTCTGGTTATAATGGCGAGGGAGATCATCCTTACAGTCAGCTGGAAGGAAATGATATTCTGGCAGATGTAATTCTTGGAAGAATGTCTTTTGAAAGCATTAATGAACTGCAAACGATTGTTTCAAAAATCCTTGGATATGAGAAAACTCCTTTCATGGCAAATACCGGTTGGTATGATAAAGCATTGATGGTGGGAGATCCAAGTTCTTCGGGTCCTTCCTGTATTTTTACCAAACAATCTATTGTGGAAATGATGAGTTATTATGCACCAAACATTGATTGTGAAGAAGTGTATGGAGGCAGTTTCAGTAGTCAGATGACAACTTGGTTGAATACAGGTGTCTCATATTTCAATTATCGAGGCTATCTGGGAATGAGTGGCTTTGGCAATAGCGAAATCAACAATCTTTCCAATAACTTTATGTTGCCATTTGCAGTAATAATGACATGTGGAACTGGAAGTTTTGCCTTAGAAACCGCCCGTTCGGAGGTGTTTATTCGAGCTGGAACTCCCACCAATCAAAAAGGTGCAATTGCTGCGGTAGGAACTGCCACCTGGGGAACTCATACCACTTTCAATAATTGCGTGGATCTGGGAACGTATTACGGACTTTTTGCCGATAAAATCTACAATCCTGGCGGAGCCTTGCTAAAGGGAAAACTTCATCTTTACAATAGTTTTCCGAATAATCCTTCCAATAAAGTAAATATATTTTCTCACTGGAATACAATGATGGGAGATCCGAGTGTTCATTTGTGGACTGGAGTTCCTCAGAATATTACTGCTACTTACAATGACGAATTAAACGTGGGAACGAACTTTATAGAAGTTCTTGTAGAGGATGAATTTGGACTGCCGGTCGAAAATGCCTGGGTTTGTGCTCTTTCTGATGATGGCAATATTTCTGTGAATGGACTTACTTCTGAAGATGGTTACATTTATCTGGAAAATGAATTTGATAATACTTCTTTTACTTTAACGATTACAGCTCATAATTTTATTCCACATCAGGATGAAATTGATGTAGTCAATTCTACTGTTTTTGTGAACGTAGATGATTATAATATTGATGATGATAATACTGGAACATCCGGTGGAAATAATGATGGTTTGATAAATCCTGGTGAGGATATAGAACTTGGTGTGGATCTGCATAATTTTGGTTCAGGAACTGCTAATTCTGTTACCGGAACCATTTCTTCTCCGAATACCAATATCACGATAACTGATGCTCAGGAAGATTTTGGAAATATTGCTGCTGGATCTACACAAAGCAGCGCAGACGATTTTGATTTTAACGTTGCTGAAAATACTTTAGGTGGAACTGAAATTCAACTTGATCTGGTAATTGAAGATAACAGCGGCAACAGCTGGATCGATCATCTTTTCCTGCCGGTGGATGGCATAAATCTTTATGTAAGTGATTATACGATCGATGATACGAATGGAATCTGGGAACCTGGTGAAACTGTAGATTTGATCGTAACTTTATTCAATACTGGCAGCATTGCTGCAACTGGACTTCAGGGAGAAATTTTCTGTGATGATCCAGGTATCAGTTTCATTGATAGTTTGGGAACATTTGAAACTATTCAGCCGGGAAGTGAAGGCGATAATGATTTTGATAGGTTTGAGATATCTGCCAGTGATGATGCTATTAATGGATCTCAAGTTACTTTTAATCTATTTCTTACAGACTCCAATGGTTTTGAACAAACCATAAACCTGATAGTTGATTTAGGAACTGTAACTGTAAGCGATCCATTAGGACCAGATGCTTATGGTTATTTTGCTTATGATAGTGGCGATTCTTCTTACGATCTGGCTCCGGTTTACAGCTGGATCGAGATCGATCCAAATTATGGTGGTTCAGGAACGAATTTGAATTTGAATGATAACGGCGATACTGGAGATGTAACAGATGTGGCAATGCCCTTCGAGTTTAATTTTTATGGTTACAATTACGATTTAATCTCTGTTTGCAGCAATGGCTGGATTGCTCCAGGTGGTTCGGAACAAGCTTCCTTTATGAATACGAATATTCCCGCTCCTCATGGGCCAAATCCTATGATAGCTGTCTTCTGGGATGACTTGAAAAATGGTAATGGGGATGTTTTCTATTATTACGATACATCGATGCACATTTTTATCGTAGAATGGTCACGAATGCAATCCGATTGGAATAATTCAGAAGAAACTTTCCAGGTAATGATTTTTGATCCCGATTATTATCCAACTCAGTCTGGAGATGCGGAAATTATTATGCAATATCACACGATAAGTAATTCCAGCGTTGGAAGTTACAGCGGCGGGGTGCAACACGGTCAATATGCCACTGTAGGTTTGGAAGACCAGACAAGTTTTGTAGGACTTGGTTACACTTACAACAACAGTTATCCTACGGCAGCGATGACGTTGCAAAACGAAATGTCGATTAAATTCACGACTGTTGGTGGAGGAGCAATGTCACCTCCAATTTTGCAATTAAGTCAAACAAGTTTTGATTTTATTGTACAGCCTGGCAATACTTCAACTCAATCTTTGGATATTACAAATATCGGAGAAGCAAATCTTATCTACAGTTTTTCCAAAGTATATCAAAATATATTTGATAATTCACGCAATCAAGGCGGACCTGATAATTACGGTTATGTCTGGTACGACAGCAATGAACCTGGTGGACCTGAATATAATTGGCGCGATATTTCTGGGTTGGGAACAGCTGTTACATTCCCACACAATGATGAAGGAACCGATCTGATGCCGATCGGGTTTGATTTCGATTTTTACGGAACTATCTATTCTCAATTCCGTATCAATCCAAATGGCTGGATCGGATTTGGTGATGATAACACAGAATGGACGAACACATCACTTCCCGATATCGATGCACCAAGACCTGCTATTATGGGTTTCTGGGATGACCTTAATCCCCTGGAAGGCGGAGATGTTTATTATTATAGCACATCCGATAGTTTAGTTGTCTGGTTTGATGATGTAATACATTATGTTGGTAATAATAACGGCACTTACGATTTTGAAATGATAATTTATGCCAATGGTGAAATGCTTTTTCAATATCGAGAGGTTTCGGGAGATATCGATACAGCAACAATTGGACTTCAGAATGACGATGCCACTGATGCTCTCTTGATTTCTTACAATACAAATTATGTGCAAAATGAACTGGCAATCGGCATCAAGAAAGTTGACGATTGGCTGAATGCATTACCTGTGAGTGGTTTTGTGATGCAGAATGAAACAGCTACAGTAGACATCATTGCCGATGCAGAAGATTTAACAGCAGGAACTTTTTATTGTGACTTGATATTGACGACCAACGATCCAGATGCACAATCCACGTTAATTCCAGTGCAAATGCTGGTCTCTGCCGATTTTCCTCAAATCGAACTTTCACAATATAGTTTTGATTTTGGAACGGTTTATCCTGGCGAACCTGTTCAAGATACTTTAACGGTTACAAATCTGGGAAATCAAATTCTCAGTGTTTCCGATATTACGACAGATCTGGCTGAGTATTCCGTTGATATTACCAATTTTGATTTGAATTCGGGACAATCTCAGGATGTTGTAATTACATTTGAAGTTCAAGATAATTCTACCTATGACGGAATTTTAACTGTGTTCAGTAATGATCCGATCAATGGGGAAGAAACGGTCGATCTTAATGGAGATTCCATCTATCCGATTTGCGGTTTCGATCCTACTCATTTTGATTTTGGTGAAGTTGATTTGAATGAAGAGGTTACAGATACGCTCATGGTCGAAAACACCGGTTTTGAGAATTTAGTAGTTTCAGATATCACGAACCTGAATAATGTCTTCACAATATCACCGACAAATTTTGTGGTTGCCCCAGATGAAGCGGCAGAAGTTTATATCTCGTTTACGCCGGAAGCAGAAATTGAATATGCCGATACTCTGTGGTTCAGCGTGAATGATGATGCGATATTCAGTACTTTATCGATTGTAACTTTGCTTGGAGAAGGAATTATCAATGTGAACGCAGGGGATATAATTCCAACGGTAACACAAGTTGCTCAGAATTATCCCAATCCGTTCAATCCTGCTACTCGGATAAATTATTCGATCAGCCAGGCTTGCGATGTGAAAATTGTTGTTTATAATATAAAAGGTAAAAGAGTTAAAACTCTGGTTCAAGATTTCCATGAACCACAAAATTATTCTGTGGTCTGGCAGGGAAAAGACGATAATGGAAAACACGTTTCCAGCGGGGTTTATTTCTACAAATTTGAAGCAGGGAAGGTTAAGAAAATCCAAAAAATGTTATTATTAAAATAGTTTAAAAAATAGCGGGGAGTTAAGTTAGATGAAAATTAAATTGGGATTGATTTGTGTATTAATATTTGGAATCAGTTTTCTTTCAGCAGAATGGATAACTGTATCTGAAATTGGAAAAAGTGAAATTTTTACGCACCGATCTCTTGGATTGGAGCAAACGGAAATTGAATTTAACCTGGATGGATATGAAATGGAAGAGATAGAAGTGGATGGTGAAACTTACCAGAAAATTTCTTATTTCAATGAAGGGAAATTTCTGGATGTTGGTTTTCCTGATCTACCAAGATTTACCAGAATGTATGCTATTCCGGATATTGGAAATGTATCTTTTGAAATAAATAAAATGGAAGAAAAAACAGAAGACGATATTTATGCCTATCCAATACAGGAATTACGCAGCGAGAGCCAACCTCAGGATCTTTCTTTTATGAAAGATGAAAGCTTCTATAATAGTAATGATGTTTTTCCACAGAATATAATAGAAATAGGTAAACCTGTAATCTTTCGAGATATTAGAGTAGTACAAGTTACAATAAATCCTTTCCAATATAATGCTGCAAACAGGTCTCTAAATGTCATCGAAAACCTTGAACTAACTATAACGACAGATAATTCTACTCATTGCACAAATCCCATAAATAGTGATAAAAAACTTTCTCGATCTTTCGAGAATCTTTATAAATCGGTTGTTCATAATTACGAAGAAGTTACAGCTAATACCGATGATGGTTTTCAGGATCCCTGTATTTTATTTATTTATCCAAACAACGTTACAAATCTTGTTGATAATCTTACATATCTCACAGATTGGAAAACTCAGATGGGTTATGAAGTTCATGCAGTAAGCACGTCTGAAACAGGAGCAGGTTCCTCCAGTATAAAAAATTATATTCAGGATGCTTATGATAACTGGAGCAATCCTCCGGAATTTATCTGCCTGGTTGGCGATGCCAACGGTTCGATCAGTATTCCCACTTTCTTTGAAACATATTCCGGTTATGGCGGTGAAGGTGATCATCCCTACACTCAATTGGAAGGTAACGATATTTTGGCCGATGCCATGATCGGACGCTTATCTGTAAGTTCAATCACCGAATTACAAACTGTAATTGCAAAAATTTTAAATTATGAGAAAAATCCTTTTCTGCAAAATACAGATTGGTACGATAAAGCTGTGATGGTTGGTGATCCAAGTACTTCAGGCTCATCTTGTATTTATACAAAGCAATTCATCAAAGAAACGATCGATTATAATGCACCAAATATTGAAAGCGATGAATATTACAATGGAGGTTATTCCAGCGGAATGACCACCTGCCTGAATAACGGAGTTTCCTATTTTAATTATAGAGGATACATTGGAATGAGTAGCTTCGGGAATTCCAATATTAATAGTCTTAATAATGGTTTTATGCTGCCTTTTGCTGTATTGATAACCTGTGATACAGGTTCTTTTGCTTCCAGCTATGGAACTGCTCGAACCGAAACATTTCTGCGGGCAGGTTCTCCGACTTCTCCCAAAGGAGCACTTGTTGCAATTGGAACTGCAACATCAGGAACCCACACGACTTTTAATAATGCAGTAGATGCCGGTACTTATTACGGAGTTTTTGTCGATCATATCTACAATCCCGGCGGAGCCTTGCTGCGCGGTAAACTTCATCTTTTCAATAGTTTCCCTTCAAATCCTTTCAATCGAGTAAATATTTTTTCGCATTGGACTAATTTGATGGGTGATCCGTCTGTAAAACTTTGGACAGGAGTACCACAACCTTTAACTGTAAATTACGAAGATCAAATAAATGTCGGACAAAATTACCTGGAAGTAACGGTGACTGATGACAGTGCCGATCCAGTAGAAAATGCCTGGGTTTGCGCCTTAATGGGTGATGATGTTTTTGAGCGTGATTATACTGATGCTGATGGAAAGGTTTTTCTGCAAATTGATTCTTCTATTCCAGGCACAGCAGACCTTACAGTAACAGCTCATAATTATATTCCACATCTTGGTAGTTTTGATGTGATTGAAGCAACTGAATTCATTAATGTGGAAAACTGGCTTATCGATGATGATAACAACGGTACATCTGCTGGAAATGATAATGACATTATCAATCCCGGCGAAACAATAGAATTAAATGTGGGCTTAAAAAACTACGGAACTCAAAGCGTTAGTGATGTTACGGCAACACTCAGCTCCGATAATGATTTTATCACAATTACCGATGATGAAGAAACTTATGGCAGCATTGCAGCTGGAAACATGAATTTTGCTTCGGATGACTTTGATTTTGAAGTTGCAGAAAATGTGTTGGGAGGAACCGAAATCCAATTTGATGTTACAATCGAAGATGGGAGCTCCAATCAGTGGGAAGATCATATTTTTCTGGCTGTGGAAGGTGCAAATTTATATGTAAGCGCTTATCAGATAGATGATAGCAATGGAATTCTCGATCCCGGAAATACAGCGGAAGTTATTGTTACACTCTTCAATACTGGCTCAGTGGCGATTTCAGGTTTGCAGGGAATGCTTTCTTGCGATCATAATTATATTACCCTGGAAGACAGCTTGGCAAATTTTGAGACTATTCAGGCAGGTCAGGAAGGTGATAACGATGCTGATCGTTTTGAGATAACTTTAGATCTGCATGCTATTGCCGGATCACAAATTCCATTTGATATTAATTTGACTAATACCGATGGATTTGAACAAAATGTTTCTTTTCTGATCGACGTTGGCACTGTAACAACCAGCGATCCTTTAGGTCCTGATTCTTATGGATATTATGCCTATGACAGCACAGACGAAACGTACGATCAAGCGCCGATCTATGATTGGATCGAGATCGATCCCGCTTCTGGTGGCAACGGAATTTCTATTCCTCTTAACGATTTTGGAGACGAAGGTGATGTAGCTGATGTAACAATGCCGTTCAATTTCAATTTTTATGGCGTAAATTATGATATGCTCTCGGTTTGCTCAAATGGCTGGATCGCTCCCGGCGGCTCTACTCAGGGTTCTTTTATGAACAGTCAGATTCCTGCTCCGCAAGGACCTTCTCCGATGATAGCTCCTTTCTGGGATGATCTGGTGGTAAATTCTGGTGATGTTTTCTATTATCATGATACATTTAATCATGCTTTCATTATTGAATGGAGCAATGTTACAACGGATTTTGCCAATTCTCCTGAAACTTTCCAGGTGCTCATTTATGATCCTTCTGTCTATCCAACTCCTTCTGGAGATGCTGTGATTGTCTTCCAATACGAAACGGTTAATAATACCAGTACAGGAAACTACAGCGGATATCCTATGCAGCACGGGCAATATGCAACTGTTGGTTTGGAAGATCACACTGGTACTCGAGGACTGGAATATACCTATAATAATACATATCCGACTGCAGCCGCAACTTTGCAGAACGAAATGGCAATAAAGTTTACGACCGAAGGCGGCGGAGCTCAAGCACCTCCGGTTTTAGATTTAAATCAATATAATTTCGATTTCCTTTTATCGCCGGGAACTTCAGAAACTCAAGTTATGGAAATAACTAATCTTGGCGAAGCTAATCTGATCTATTCCATAGAAAAAAGTTATGTCGGATATTCCGATGAAACTGGTCGCGGGCATGGCGGACCTGATAATTATGGTTATGAATGGTTCGACAGCGATGAAGTAAATGGACCTCAATACAACTGGAGAGACATTGTAGGCATTGGAACCGAAGTAACTTTTAGCGGCAGCAATACAGGAACAGATCTCATGCCGATCGGTTTTGATTTCTATTTTTATGGAACCTATTATTCCGATTTCCGTATAAATCCGAATGGCTGGATAGGCTTTGGTGATGATACAGATGAAATGAATAATTTATCTCTTCCGCATCCCTGGGCACCAAATCCTGCCATTATGCCTTTCTGGGACAATCTTGATCCCATGCTGGGCGGAAATGTTTATTATTTCAGCTCTTCCGATAGTTTGGTGGTCTGGTTCAATGATCTGGAACATGCTGCCGGAAATTATAGTGGAACTTATGATTTCCAGGTGATCCTGTATTCCAATGGTGACATTGTGTTCCAATACAGAAATATGACGGGAGATACAAATTCTGCTACCATCGGAGTTCAGGAATTTGATGCTGATGATGCTCTGCAGATAACTTATAACGGAGATTATGTGCAAAATGAATTTGCTGTAATAATAAAGAAAATAGTGGATTGGTGCAATATTTCTCCAACTTATGGCTACATAGAACAAGGGCAGACTCACAATATAGATATCGATGTTTCAGCTGAAGAATTGATCCCCGACAACTTTACATGTCATCTCATTATCACAACAAACGATCCTGATAACACAACAGTTTCAGTGCCTGTGAATTTATATGTTTCCGATGCTTTTCCACATATCCAGGTTTCCGATGATGAAATTGATTTTGGTGAAGTACTAATTAATGATATTGCTACAGAAACAATATCAATAATGAATACGGGAACGGAAATTCTGCAGATCATCAATATTACAAGCGATAATGACGCTTTCTATGTCGATGAAACTTCTCTTGCGATTGGAGCAAGTGGTTCAGAAGAACTTGATATTCATTTCTCACCTGACCAGACAGGATTATATCTGGGAACGCTGACAATATTCAGTAACGATTTTGTTCACCCGGAACTGGAAATTGAACTTTTTGGTGAAGGTACAGAAACAGGTGTAAATGATATAATTCCTGCCATTACAAAAATTGATCAGAATTTTCCAAATCCTTTCAATCCAACTACGAATATCCAATTTTCTCTGGCAGAAAGCGGCAAAGTGTCGCTGGTGGTTTACAATCTGAAGGGAGAGAAAGTGAAATCTCTGGTTGACGAAATATTGGAACCAAAAATCTATACAGTTCTTTGGAATGGTGAAGATGAAGGTGGAAAACAGGTTTCCAGTGGAATTTATTTTTATAATTTCAAAACTGGAACAAAAAATGTAACAAAAAAAATGATATTAATAAAATAAAAGATAGATATGGAGTAAAAAAATGAAAAAAGTTTTATTGATTTTTTCAATCATTTTGACTTTCTCTGTGCTTTCAGCACAGCTTGAATGGTCAAATTCGTTACCAGTAAGACAGGGAGTAAATATTGAATGGTCTCGTGCTTCCGAGCCGATGAATGACGGCAGCGTTGTGTATGTCTGGTCCGACACCAGATACGGTGATCGTGATCTTTGGGCTCAAAGAGTAGATAGCAGTGGAAACTTGCTGTGGGGAAGTGATGGAAAACTTGTTAACGGTGAAATCAACCGTCAGGAAGACCCGGTTGTTATCGGCGTTGGCAATGGTGAAGTTATTATTGCCTGGGTAGATTTTCGCTATTCTGATGCGGGAGATATTTTTGCTCAGAAATTGGATACAAACGGAAACCTGATGTGGGACAGTGAAGCTGTAGAATTATGTTCTGCAGATGATATCCAGATTTCCTTGAATATTGTAGAAGATACAAATGGCGGCGCTTATATTATCTGGCTGGACAGCCGCAATCCCGGTGGTGTAGATATTTATGGCACACATGTTGATACGAATGGAAATATCGTTGCCGGTTGGGATGCTGATGGAAATGCTATTGCAGTCGAAGATGGTGATCAGAATTATCATACTTTCTGGGAAGACGGCACCGGCGGAGCAATCTTAGCCTGGCAGGACACCCGCATCGCCGATGATGCAAATATTTACGTTCAAAGAATCGATTCTGGTGGCAGCTTGTTGTGGAATGCCGGCGGAAATCTGCTGGTAGGAGCTACTGGAATTCAGGAAAAACCCAAAATGAGTCCGGATGGTACAGGTAGTTTCATTTTCAGCTGGAGAGACAAAAGAAGTGATAATTTTGGTGATATTTATGCTCAACGTGTAAACCTCGATGGAAATCTGCTTTGGACAAATGATGTAGAAGTTTACGTGGGAAATGGCGTTCAGAGAAATGTGAGATTGACTTCCTCATCCGATACCGGCGTAATTGCTGTTTGGGAAGACGGCAGAAACGAAGTGGGTGCTGAGTTCAAAGATATTTTTATTCAAAAAATAGATGTTGATGGAAACCTGTTGTGGAATAGCAGCGGTGAAGTTGTGGTTGAAGCTCTCAACGATCAGATCAATCCAAGATTGACCAGCGACGGCAACGGCGGAGCCTGGATCGTCTGGGAAGATGGACGTACAGAAAATCATCCTTTTGGTGACGTATTTCTGCAGCATTTCGATTCCACCGGTTCAACCCAATTAACTACTAATGGCATGGTTATCTGCGATGAAGCTGGTTATCAGTTCTCACCATTGGTAAAAATATCCAATTCTTCTGTATTTGTAGTTTGGGGAGATACCCGAACTGGTTCTACAGGAATTTATGTGCAGATTTTAGATTTTTCAGGAAATATTCAATTAGATGAAGATGGTGAACTTATCTGGTACGGTCTGGATGGTGATGCCCTGGATTTTGTTATATTGGAAAATCAGGAAAATCCCGTTGTACTTTGGGAAGATACCAGAAATGCCAGCATTGCAACACAAATTTATATGCAGGTTGTAAATTCCAATGGTACTTTCGGTTTGCAGGAAGATGGTGTAGCTATTACACAGATGACTGGCTATGATCAGGATAATTTTGATGCTTATAAAGAAACCGATGAAAGTACTATAGCATTAGTTTGGGAAGAAAACCGAGGTAACGAAAGAAAAGTTTATGCCCAGGCAGTCGATTTGAATGCTACTTCACTTTGGAATGATATGGGAATTCAGCTCAGCTCAATAGATTATGAACAATACAGCGCAAAAATTTCATTGGATAATTCAAGTTATTATGCGGGTTGGACAGATTATAACGGAGATTTTATTAGTCCTGTAATTCGAGTAATGGGACAGAAACTTGATGCTTCAGGAAACCTGCAATGGGGAACTGAAGGTGTGGAAATTGCCGATCGTCCAGGTGATGATGTGATCACAGATGTTGTTGGCAGATATTACATCTGGCAAAACGAATCGTGGCCCGATTATAACATTTATGCCAAACTTGTGAATGAAGACGGAACTACGGCTGCCGGTTGGGATGATAATGGAACACTTATCTGCGATGCAGATGAAAATCAGAAAGAAGCCAAAGGTATTATGACGCCAGACGGACTATTGATACTTTGGAAAGATGCTCGAAATGGTGACTTTGACATCTACGGACAGCTCATCACTGAAGATGGCGTAACACAATGGGAAGATAACGGGAAAGCTCTTGTTTCTGTTGTGAACGACCAGGAACTCTCTAACTTCCTGTACAATGACGGAGTTGTGATGACCTGGGAAGATTATCGAACCGGCTCCGCTTTTGATGTTTACATGCAGCAGTTCGACACAAGTGGAAATGAAGTATTTACCGCTGATGGACTTCCGATAATCGTACATGGAAATGATCAGGTAAATCCATATATTACAATGAGCAATGATGAATATATGATCTTCTGGGAAGATTATCAAACAGAATCTGAGTCAAATCTTATGGGACAATATATTCATGATGATGGTAGTTTAGAATGGCCTTCACTCGGTTTCATGATCGACGATGGCATCAAAAATCAGAATAAACCGGAAGCTGTTTCTCATGGCATGTATTCCTATGTATTCTGGGAAGATACACGTTCCAGTGGTAAAACTGATATATATAACATTTTTGCACAGAAAGTAGAATATGAACCTGTAAGTGTGAATAATAACGAAATTCCACAGGAATTCAATGTGATGCGTCAAAATTTTCCAAATCCCTTCAAAACCTCAACTGCAATTTCGTTTAATATCAATACGAATCAACTGCAGAATGCAAAAGTGGAAATTTTCAATACACGAGGACAGAAAATAAGATCGGTAGAAATAGACAACAGCTCGATAGTTTGGGATGGCAAAGATTTTGCTGGTAAAACTGTATCGAATGGTGTGTATTTCTATAAACTCAAAGCAAAAGGTTTTGATTCAAAACCAAGAAAAATGATCCTTTTAAAATAAGGAGAGATCATGAAAATTAGAGTAATTCTATTGCTGATCGTTCTGACAGGGTTATTGTCGGCGCAAGTAGCATTAGATCCTCGCTATCATACATACGATGAGGCAATGGATGAGATTTTTGCCTATCAGGATACTTTTCCCGATCTGGTGAAAGTAGAACAGATCGGCAACACATTGGGAGCTTATCCCTATCAGAATTCTCTTCCAATTTATGCCGTCAAACTTTCCAATAATGTTCAGGTGGATGAAGATGAACCGGAAATTCTCTTTCTGGGTCCCTGTCATTCGGAAGAAATTCTGGGCATTGAGATCAACATGTTCATGCTGCAGGAAATTATTCAATACAGGAATGTACAGCCTTTCAGTGTGTGGCTGGATAATCTGGAAATCTGGATTGTTCCTACCTATAATCCTGAAGGTTTGCAGGTTGTAATGGATGACTGGGACGAAACTTTTCGCAAAAATAAACGTGATAATAACGGAAATGAAGTTTTTGATTTTGTTCCGGGTTCCGGTGGTGATATCGATGGTGTAGATCCCAATAGAAATTACAGTTTCAACTGGATTCACGGGGAAGGGCTCTATCAAGGTCAGGGAGAAGAATGGAACGATTATTATCGAGGTCCATTTCCCTTCAGCGAAGGAGAATCGCAAACTATCAGAGACTTTGCAGCTCAACATCATTTTATCTATTCCATAGCCTGGCATTCATCCAGAACCGGAAATCTTTCGGAAAAAGTTTTTCATTCTTTTAAATGGGAAGATGTAAAAGCCTGTCCCGATCTGCAATTCAATAAATCGATCGGCGATAATGTGGCCGCCCTCATAGAAAATGAAGCAGGAACAGGCAGTTATGAATCTTATTCTTCTCAGGGACGTAAAGGCGGAGCTAACGACTGGTTCTACAAAACGTATGGAACGGTTCAGTTACTGATCGAATGCGGAACGCAGAACATGCAGCCGAACAATGATCCGCCGCTCTATCTGATCGATGATACTTGTGAACGCAATAGAATTGGAGCTTATTATCTGATGAATAGAGCATTAGGCTATAATGCTGATGCTTCCATGCTGACTGGAATTGTGACTGATGCAACAACTGGTGATCCACTTGTTGCCAGATATTCCATCGATGAGAAAGAAGCTGGATTTTTCGATCCACGCTTTACAGATGAACTTTATGGACGATACTGGCGCCCGATCTCGGTGGGAACATATAATCTGAGAATAAATAAAAAGGGCTATGAGGAATCAGTTACAACCATTACCGTGAACAATTCTCAGTGGACAACTCTTAATATCCAACTAACTCCATTGGATCAAATTATCGTAAATGCTGTAGTAGAAAGCAACGGAACTGCTTTGGATGGAACTATCATGGTTGGAAATGGACAATATATTGAAGAGGATATTTTAGACTTTACAGGTGGAAGTTTAAGTTTTGACAACTATGTGGGAGAACATGAGATCACAGTGATGGCGGCTGGATATGTTCCGCAGGTTTTCACCGTTGATCTTACCGCTGGAGTTTATGATTTGAATATCGAAATGAGTGAAGCTGAAACTATTTTCAATGAAGATTTTGAATCAAATCTTTCTGCCTGGAACGTTCAAGGTGATTGGGCTTTGACGGAAAACTCTACAACTGGAACTTATTCTGTTACCGACAGTCCGGACGAATTTTATCAAAATGGAACTACTGCCAGTCTTACTTTGCTATCTCCCATAAATTTAACTCAAGCTACAGATGACGTTGTAATCGAATTATGGCACAAATATCATACCGAACATGATTATGATTTCTGTCATCTTGAATATTCATTAGACGGCAGCAGTTGGATAAATATAGCTTCATTTGACGGTTTTCCCGATGAGTGGAGCCACGATATTATTCCAATTCCCGAGCTGACAGGAGAAAACGTTTATCTTCGTTTTATACTCTCTACCGATGATTCTGTTGATGATCCGGGCTGGTGGATCGATCAGATCAAGATTTTAGCATCAGACGGAGCTGGTACATCTTCTGATATTCCTCCTGCCAGATCAGAATTATTTCCCAATTTTCCCAATCCTTTCAATCCTGAAACACACATAAAATACGATCTGGCAAATTCCAGTCAGGTTGAACTTTCGATTTTTAATCTGAAAGGTCAGAAAGTAAGAGCGTTGGTCAACGAGTTTCAGGTAGCAGGGAATCAGGAATGTATCTGGAATGGCAAAGATGATAATAACCGATCAGTAGCATCGGGCGTATATTTTTATACATTGAAAACTCATGATTTTTCGAAAACACATAAAATGGTTTTATTGAAATAACTTCGGAGGTTATGTGAAAAGAACATACTTCTTACTTACGATATTAATGATCTCTACATTTATATTTTCCGATGTAGAGTTCACAAGTACAAATGACAAAGTGACGCTTTCTTACCAGAAAGAACGAGGACAGCAGCAGGAAGCCAGATTAGATAAGCTTCTGGCAATTCCTTCTGAAAACGCAGAAGTTGTGGTTACTAACTGCGAAGTAGAAGTTTATGATGCCGATGGCAAGCTTATCGAAACGAAAAGAATTAGTGGCCAGAATTTTGCCAGAATTACCGAAAGTTTTATTATGCGAGATCTTTACGGTCATCAGCTTCAGATCGATCTGGAAAAGAAAGAAGGCGATACTGTAACAAGAATTAAGAATATTGATCTGGAAGTGCAAGCTGTAAATAGAACTGAAATTCCCCAAAAGATTTCGAAAGCTTTCCTGCCGGTTTATCGGGAAATTGTCGATAATTTTGATGGTTCATATCTGCGAAATCTGGAAGTGCAGGAATCCAAGATGCTGATCGTGGCACATTCCGATCTTTTACAGACTGTGCAATTCTTTACCGCCTGGAAAAATGCTAAAGGTATCGATACGGAAGTTATCCTGAAAGAAGATGCTGGAACCACAAATGCCGAGATCAAAAACTATATCTCAGACATCTATCAAACAGAAGAATTTCCACCCGATTATCTGGTTATCATCGGTGATATAAACGGACCTTTTGCTGTTCCTTCTTTTTTTATTAACAGCGGAACCGAAGATGACGTGACTGATCATCCTTATACCCTTATGGAAGGTGATGATTATTTTCCTGAAATGATCGTTGGCAGAATGTCGGTAGATTCCAATAACGAACTGCAAACTATTGTTTCCAAAGTTTACAACTACGAAAAAACACCATACATGGGAAACACGGACTGGTTCGAAAAAGCGCTTCTGGTTGCCGGTAATTTCAGCGACAGTCCACCACCTCCGACAACACCAGTAAAAGTGACGATGTGGCTGCGCGATAAAATGTATGATTATGGTTACGATGAAATTACAGAATTATATTACTGGCCGCCAAATTACAACGTTTATCCTGGTACATCTCAGATTATTTCTGCAATAAATGATGGTGTGGGAATTGTAACTTATCGTGGCTGGGGAGATGCTAACGGTTGGCATTATCCGCGTTTTCACGTGGATGACATGAATGGAGTTTCAAACGGATATTATCTTCCGGTGGTTACTTCTATTGTTTGTAACACTGGCGATTTTGCAAATGCTAACGCCGATCCCTGTTTTGGCGAAAACTGGCTGACGATGGGAAGTCCATCCAGTCCGGCTGGTGGCGTGGTTTTTGTTGGTCCTTCCGATCTGCATACTCGCACCAAATATAACAATGCGATTTTTGCCGGATTCTATCAGGGGCTTCTGGATGAAGAAATTCACTCATTCGGTTCAGCAGTTCTGCGAGGTAAATATGAACTCTGGGCAAATTACCCATTCAATCGTGAATCGGGAGATTATGTAGAATTTTATTATAACGTATATAACATTTTAGGCGATCCTTCCATTGATGTGTGGACGAAAGTTCCTCAACAGATAAACATTTCACTACCAGATGAAATCAGCCTTGGAACAAATTATCTTGAAGTCAATGCTGCAGATTTGGAAGGTGCAGTCATTACAGCGATAAAA
The DNA here is from genome assembly GCA_021734245.1 of Candidatus Cloacimonadota bacterium. Classification (NCBI taxonomy): domain Bacteria; kingdom Pseudomonadati; phylum Candidatus Cloacimonadota; species Candidatus Cloacimonadota bacterium. The sequence goes on from JAIPJH010000016.1 coordinate 33,455, forward strand.
GACGACGAAGTTTTTGCAGTAGAAAATATCGTAGCTGGTTCGGCACTTCTTTATTTTAATATGCAAACTACTGGAAATCTGACTGTTACGGTAACCAAACCTAACTATCATCCTTTGATCCAGGAGATTGAAGTTGTAAACCAGAATATCGATATCGGATTTGAAGAATTTACAACTTCCGGTCCTGCAGTTGCCGGACAAAATATCGATCTGAACATTAGTCTTCATAATTTTGGCTCGCAAGCTGCAAGCGGTGTTACAGCAACTTTGAGTACTTTGAACTCGAATGTTAACATTATTTCTGATACAGCTGATTATGGTGACATAACGTCAGGAAGTAGCGTGATCGGTGATTTCGAGATCGCTATTCTTCCAAATTGTCCCGATAACACAGTTATCGAATTTGATCTGGCAATTTCTACCGGATCAACAGCTAAATTCGAATTAGTTGTCAGCAGCCTGTCTCTGGAAGCCGGCGAAGTAATAGTAATGGATGATAACGGAATATTGGAACCAAATGAAACCAGTGATTTAAGTGTGGAAATTACAAATGCTGGCAGCTTCGATGTAAATTCTTTGAACCTGGAACTTGTTTCTCTTGTTTCAGATGCGGTTATAACATCAGCCAATGCGACAATAAATTCTTTAACGATGAATTCATCGGAAGAAGTAACCTTTACCGTGGAACTGAGCGAAACTTGTTATGTAGGAAAAAATCTTCCTTTCCGTATCGATGTTATTGATGCTGATGATCAGGAAACTTCTGTTTTCTTCAATCTGGAAGCTGGAATCGTCATCAACACAGCTCCTACCGGTCCCGATGAATACGGTTATTATGCTTATGACAGTCGAGATCTTATCTATACTGAAGCACCGGAATATGAATGGATAGAGATCGATCCTTTGGAAGGCGGTGCTGGTGAAGTGGAAGAATTGGGCGATGACCGATCCTTCACCATTCCAATGCCTTTTGATTTTCCATATTATGGCGAAGTAACAGACAGCATAACGGTTTGTACAAACGGCTGGATTTCGATGCAGCCAACCTGGGAAACATATTTCCGCAACTGGAATATTCCTTCTGCTTTGGGCCCTTACGGTGGAATTTATCCATTCTGGGATGACCTGATCGGAGAAGAAGTTGAACCGGAATTACATGCAGATATGAGGATCTGCTATTACAACGATGCAGCAAATAATAGATTTATAGTAGAATGGAATAAATGTGTAAATCGATATGACAATGTAACACCGGAAAAATTCCAGATCGTGCTTTATGATCCCCAATATTATCCAACTTCTACAGGTGATGGTGAAATCCAGTTTAATTATCAGATGGTGGGAAATGTAGATTTCACTAATAATTTTGCTACGATCGGAATTGAAAATTTTGAACAGGATGGTGGTTTGCTGCTTTCTTATGCAAATCAATATCCAAATAGTATTACAGTTCCGGAAGCGCAATATTCTATAAAAATAACAACAGATTCTCCAGATTATATTCCGCTTGCAGTTCCCAATGCAGATTTCTCTACAGAGAACCCCGGTGGCATTTATCCTCTGGAAGTACAATTCATAAATGAAACCGATCTGATGTTCCCGGCAAATACATATCTCTGGGAATTCGGTGATGGTGAAAGTTCAACGGAGATCAATCCAACTCATATTTATGAAGAGATCGGAAGTTATGATGTAAGCCTGACGGTAACCAACAGCGAAGGTTCTAACACAGAATTGAAAGAAGGATTTATCACAGTGGCAGCTCCTGAAGCTCCGGTTGTGTCATTTACTGCCGACTCCTTTGGCGGAATCGTGCCGGTTACTGTGAACTTCGATAATACAACGACACCGGAAGGTGCTGTGAATGAATATCTGTGGTATTTTGGTGATGGAGAAACATCAACTGATATCGAGCCAGTTCACACCTACGAAACAGCAGGATTTTACAGCGTATCTCTGGTTGCAACAAACGATGTGGGAACAGATTCAGTCTTTGTGGAAAATTTCATTACCGTGATGGATGAAACAGTTTCAATCTGGCCCGGAGATACAGATAATAATGGAATCGTGGAAATGAGCGATATCCTGCCGATCGGAATTTACTGGCGTGAACACGGTGATGAAAGACAGAACATCAATTTCAGCTGGGCTGCTCAGGCTTATCCTGAAGACTGGGATATTGAATTAGCTCCTTTTGCTGATTGCAACGGTGATGGAGAAGTGGATATTGCTGATGTTCTGGGAATTTGCCTGAATTGGGAAATGACTCATGATGGAGCTATGATGAATCCTCCTGATCCGGGAAATCTGGAATTATATCGAGATAATTTTACACAGATTTATTCTGGATTAGGAAATTCAGGACGGGAACTGGAACTTAAAAACTTCCTGGCGCAACAATTTGATTTCCCGATCGTACAACCGGAAATTTCTAATCTGCTGAAACAGAATTATCCTAATCCTTTCAATCCGACCACAAATATTGCTTACGATATTCAAGAATCAGGTAAGGTGAAAATTTCTATTTTCAACATTAAAGGACAACTTGTGAGAACTTTGGTTAACGATACAAAACCTGCCGGCACACATTCAGTTGATTGGCATGGTAAAGACAATGCGGGAAGAAATGTTTCCAGTGGATTGTATTTCTATCGCCTGAGCAAAGAAAATAAAATAATTGATACGAAAAAAATGTTATTACTGAAATAGCATTCAAATAATTGGGAGTAATAATGAAAAGGTTTTTTCTGATAGTGCTTTTAGTGTTGGGAATGTTCATCATTTCCTGCGACCTTTTTGAAAATGAAGATAACGAAAATGAAGAGCTCAGCATCGAGATTTCTCCGGAAGAATCCACGATTGCAGTAGGTGAAGAACTGATTTTGGAAGTGGAACTGGAAGACGCAGATGATCTTTTTGCCATGTCGGTGGAGATCGTTTTCGATGCTGCGGTACTGACATTGCCAGATAATCCGCTGATCATCGGCGAAGATTGGGGAAACGATTACATCAGCACTTACGTGAGTGAAATAGATAGAATTAATGTAGCTATCGGGCTGATAAATAATGGTGATGAGGATGAGCTAGAAGGCGAAGTTGAGCTTTTCCAATTCAAACTTGTCGGTGTTGCCGAAGGCCAGACGATGGTGAATATTCACAACTTGAATTTGTATGATGAAGATGGTGATCTTGTGGAAGATTTTGATGAGATCGAGATCGAAAATGCTGTGGTGATAGTTGAGTAGATTGGAATAGAAATTTATGCTTGGATTAATTATTGGATTGCTATTGCTGATAGCATTTGGATCTTTTGAATATTATCGAAATAAATATTACCGTAAAATGATCCCGACGATTATTCATGTGAACGGAACTCGCGGAAAATCCAGTGTAACGCGTCTGATAGCAGCTGGACTTAGAGCGGGCGAAAAACATGTGATGGCAAAAACCACAGGATCAGCTCCGGTTTTTATTTTTGAAAATGGTTCTGAAACGCCGATCACTCGGCATTTCGGGGCGAATATTGCCGAACAACCCAAGATCATTCGTTTTGCTGCTCGTAGAAAAGCTGAGATCCTGGTGATGGAATGCATGGCTGTAACACCCGAATATCAATGGGTTACAGAACACAAGATCATCAATAGCGACATCTGCGTGATCACCAATTCCCGACCGGATCATCTGGATGTGATGGGACCGGGAATCAGGAATGTAACTTTATCACTTTGCAACACATTACCGCCAAACGGAAAAGGTTACACAGCTGAACGTAAAATGTTTCCACTTATGAAAAAACAGGCGGATAAAACCAAAACAACATTGCTTCAAACAGACGATTCAACTGTTTCTGATGATGAGATGCGCGATTTCAATCATGTGGAACATAAAGAAAATGTGGCTTTAGCACTCAAGGTTTGTGAAGATCTGGGTGTGGAGCGGAAAAAAGCACTAAAAAAAATGTATGAAGCCATTCCCGATGTGGGAGCAACTGAAGTTTTCCACAGAAAAGTGGACGGAAAAACAGTATATTTTTCTCACTCGTTTGCTGCGAACGATCCTGAATCTACGGAAGTGCTGGTAAAACACATTATCGAACTTTATTCCAACATCAAATCTGTGGGAATCGTTCTCAGTACGCGGCAGGATAGAATGTTCCGTTCCAAACAGCTGATCGAAATGCTGGATAAAATAGATTATTCCAAGCTGTTTTTGATCGGACAGCAAACTGCCAGCGTTTTTGCTTATGGACAGAAAAATAATATTCCTGCTAAAAAGATGGAAGATTGCGGCTGGGTGAGTGGTGATGATCTGATGAAACACGTAAAGAAGCTTCCCGATAAAGAAATACTCTTGATAGGGATCGGAAATATCCATGGAAATGGTGGTATAATTGTAGATTATTTCAAAGAAAGGAAAAAATAGATATGTTCGAAATTGCGATTGGATTAGGCGTATTAATGAGTTTGTTCTTCCTGGAAACTTTTGGCGCTGCAGCAGGAGGAATCGTGGTGGCTGGTTATGTGGCGATGTATCTGCATCAACCCATCACTATTCTGGCTACACTTTCCATAAGTGTGCTCGTTTATCTTATTGTAAAAATTCTTGGTAAGTTCATGTTCATATACGGCCGACGTAGAATGGTGGTGACAGTTCTTCTGGGATTTATTATTGGTTGGGCTGCTCGATATTATGGTGTTTTTGCCAATATCTCGGCAAATTATTCGGTGAATGTGATCGGTTTTATTATTCCCGGTCTTATTGCAAATGCTATGGAAAAGCAGGGAATTCTGCGCACGATTTCCATTATGACCCTGGCAGCTGTGATTGTTAGATTATTATTGGTTCTTATCTTCGGCGGACAGCTGATAGAATAGAGATTAGAGGAGAATTATGTTTGTTCCCAGTGCAAAATCGAGTTTGAGTTTATTAGTTCTGCTGATAGTTTCGATATTATTATTTATTTGGGTAGAAAATTCCCGCGTTTACGTTAGCGAAAAATATTTTGAAGAAAAAATGGCTGCTGCCAATTTGATGCAGAAAGCCATGAACACGATCAAAGAACATCGCCTCAGCCAGGATGTGTTCATCGATGAAGTGAACGATCCCAACCTGACCGGATTGATCGGAGAGAAACAATCGCTGATCGTTACGGATAGAGGAAATCTGACAGCGAAATTGACCAGTTTGAATCCCAATCTGGCGGCTGCTCTGGTCGATATTTTTAAGAAGGCAAAACTGCAGAAAGGTGATAAAGTAGCCATGAGTTGTACAGGTTCGTTTCCTGCCATGAATATTGCTGTGATGAGTGCTGCCAAAATAATGGAACTGGATCTGGTCATCATATCTTCGGTTGGAGCTTCCATGTTTGGCGCTACCGATCCCGATTTTACCTGGCTCGATATGGAATCACTTCTGAACGATAAAAATATTTTTGAATATAGAAGTTATGCAGCTTCTCTGGGCGGCGGACGCGATCTGGGGCGTGGTTTGAATGTGCTGGGTCGCGAAAAGATCATCGAAGCAATTGAAAGAAACAATATAACTCTGGTGCATGAAGAAACATTGGAACAGAATATCAGCAAAAAAATGGAATTTTTTGAAGATGCTGCTCAGGGAAAACCTTATGATCTTTATATCAACGTGGGTGGCGGACTTTCCAGTTTGGGAAATTCAATCAATGGAAGACTGCTAAAACCAGGATTTCACAAATATGTAAACCTGAAAAATATTCCATTGAAAGGCACTATGTTTTTGATGGCAGATAAAAAGATTCCCGTTTTGCATTTATTAGATATTTCCCGTTTTGCTCGTACTTATGATCTTCCCGACGCACCCGATCCTTTGCCGGAACCTGGAACCGGAAATATGTTCAAAGACGAGATTTATAATGTAACGATCGCCTCGATTGCGCTGGCAATTCTGGTTATTTTAGTACTTTTGGTTATTTTCTTTGATCATAAACAACTTAAATTACGACATGATGAGATTGAGATTTAAAATGAAACGTTTTTCTTTCAAAAATCAAATAAGATCAATAAATTTTAGTAAACTCCCGGCGTCCCCCTTAAAATGGGGAAAATAAGGAAAGAGGATATATTGTTTACATGAAGAAAATATTATTATTCAGTTTTTTAGTGATTTGTATCGCCCTGCAGGCAGCAAACCTGGAATTCGATAAGGAATACACGGAGCTGGCTCTTTACAATAAAAACAATCATAAAATATACACTTATTTTGTGGTGGAACCCGGCAAATCTATCGGCCTTAAAGCCAGTGGTGTGGAGTCGATGGATATAATTTCCCGCGTGATGCTTCCTGATAAAAAAGTAGAATACGACTATAATCTGGAAATTGGAGACAGCCGGGAACGCATTCGTAAAAATGCCAAAAGCAGCTCTGTAACCAAAGGCATCAGTGGAGAGCAGGTGTCCACTTACAACAAAGTTTCTCTTTCTCTCAAAAACCTGACGAAACAGATCAAGATCACTAATATTTCCAAATATAAACTACTTTTCAAGTTCAATGCCGATATTGCCAATCAATCCAATCATGAAATTGAATATGTACATTTTTCTCCCCAGATTTACGGCGATGAAGAAGTGCTGCTGGTTGGTAAAAATGAATACACTTACTACACTTTAGACGAAGAAGGAATTCAACTCAGTTTGGAAGGTCCTGTGGTGCTGAAAGTGATCAGTCGTTACATCTTCGACAGCAATTTCATCAATTCCAATAACTATCGTTTTAGCGTTTTCGATAACGGCGATATGATTTCCAAATATACCGAAGAAGCTCATAAATCAGCAAAATCGCTGCTGAAAAATGATAAGACAAAAATTCCTTCTACCGGCGATGTTAATATTCTCAAATTTGGTGCAGGAATGCATGATATTGTTATCAAGAACGGTTCTGTGAATCGTGATATGATCTTTCGACTTTATATCAGCAAATCATCCATAGAAGTAGATGAAGAATAAAATTATGAAAAACTTTCTGATATTGATTTGTCTTGTTGCTGCATTTTTTGTTGCAGCAATCGATATTTATGTAGATACAGATTTGGAAACAACTTACACTAACAATGTGCTGAAACTTTCCGATCATGATTTGAACAGATTTGAAAGTGGGGAAGAGCTCGATAAATTTGAACTGGAAACCACCGACGATCTTATCTTTTCTGCTCTTATTAAGGTTGGATTTAAAAACTATTTTATCGACGGACACACTCAGCGCAACGAACTTTATTTCAAATATAATAGTCACCTGAAAAACAGCTTTCTGGATGATGGTTATCTGGGTTATAAATTTACCCAATATCTGAATCGGAAAATCAACTTTGAACTCAGCTATTTTTACTATCCCGAAATTTATGTGAACCGCTACAGCAGCGAACTTGA